>JBGTJT010000072.1:0-13793 GCA_041744995.1 Pirellulales bacterium
AGCGCCCGATCGTAGCCGAAATACATCGCCCCCAGGCCCGCGCCGCCGACAGCCGCCGCAGCGACGCTCCCCTTGATGAAGTCGCGACGAGAGAACCCGCTCGAGGCAGTCGCTGGTTCCGCCTTCTGCTTGGTGAGATGCATCATGGCAATTGCTTCCGAATCCGAGATTGTTCGTCGAGCGCCGGCGGCCCAAAGCCGACAGCGTTCAACCGCACTTCGCTTATTTTGATTTGCTGAACTACTTTGATTTGCTGAAAGGCGCCACCAACAGCGCGTGGATGAAAAAGTCGAGACCCGCCCAACGGCCGACGTGGCTGGAGGCGAGCATTAGCAGCGCAAGCATTTCGATACCTTGTTCCCAGGTCGGCGCCGCGCCGGCCACCCAAAACGGCTGGGTGAGAATCACACTCAGCAGGAACAGCGCACCGACCACCGAGGCCAATCGTGTGAACAGCCCCAGGATCAGGCAGACCCCTACACCCAATACGACGTAGGTCACCGCCATGTTCACCGTGGCCAGCCGCCCCGAGTCGCTCCCCATGTCCTTTGCCGCTGCGTATTGCTCGCGGGTGGCCAGTTCGCGGAGATCCTGCTGGAATTGCTTCTCCATCGCCGTGACGGCGGCCTTGATTTGATTGGCCTTGGCGGCCGTCTCGGCCGCCTTCTTCTGGATGCGCTGTTGCTGGAACGGCACCTGCTCGGCGATCGGCGTGGCACGCATTTTCTTTAGGCGGAACAGGTCGTGACGGTACTCGTTGACCTCCTGTTCCGACTCTTCCAGATAGGTCGCCAGCGAGCGGACATAGTATTTGTAAAGCGTATCGGCCTTGGTCTTTTGCTCCTCGTTGAATGCGAAGTGCTTCTTGGCTCGTTCGACATAGGCCAGCCAGTCGATTTCGATTTTGGACTTCCAAGCGCCGTAGGACGTCTCCGCCGCGGCCCCCTCGGCGGCCGGCTTGTCTTCGCGCGGCTGGGCCATTAGCTTGTTCCAATCGTGGAAGTCCGGCAACACGCCCTGGAATGCCGGCGCCAGCGGGCCTTTGGCCTGCGAAAGGAACCCGGCCGCTGAAAAGTTCGGATCGAGCTTGTCGAGGCCCTGGCTGAAGAAGTGCCCTCCGATCAGCAGACGCAGCAGCACCATCGAGACGACCGTGAGAATCGATATTTGAAACGGCTTGGACAAGGGTCACGGTCTCCAGTTGGCAGGCGGGAACAGCAAGGCGGGCGCGGGGCAAGCCGGAAGATGCACACTGTCGGTCCATCAACGCGGTACTGCCCAACCGGGAGTGCTTGCTCACTCCAATCCATTCAGTCTAATAGAATTGTAAGTCTTTTGCCAGTATTTTCGCCCCCCATTGAGTAGGCCATGTCAAAAGAACGTTTGGTGCTCTGTTTTCCCGCCGAGGACCGCCACTTGGTGCAAATTCGGGCCGCCGCTCCCGACTATCAGGTTATCGACGCCGGCCAGGAACGGGTGGCGGAGGAAATCCTGTCGGCCGACATCTACTGCGGCCACGCCAAAGTGCCGATCGACTGGCGGCAGGTGGTGGATAGCGGCCGGCTGAAGTGGATTCAATCGTCCGCCGCCGGCTTGGATCACTGCCTGACGGCGCCGGTGATCGAGTCGACAATCGTCGTCACCAGCGCTTCGGGGGTGCTGTCGGATCAGGTTGCTGAACATACCCTGGGACTGGTCATCGCCACGCAGCGCAACTTCGTTACCTTCTGGGAAGCGAAGAAACGAAAGGAATTCATTCGCCGTCCCACCCGCGATGTAACGCATAGCACCGTCGGCATCGTCGGCTTCGGCGGCGTCGGCCGCCGGATGGCGGAGGTGTTCGCGCCGCTGGCCGGCCGGATTGTGGCCGTCGACCTGTTTCCGGTCGACAAGCCCGAGTGCGTCGACCAACTATGGCCGCCGGAACAGCTCGACGCGTTGCTGGCCGCCAGCGACGTCGTCATCCTCTGCCTGCCGTTGACGCCGCAAACCACGGGGCTGTTTAACGCCGAGACCATCGCCAAGATGAAGCCCGGTGCAGTGCTGGTGAACGTCGCCCGCGGTCAGATCGTGGAAGAGGAGGCCCTGGCCGACGCCTTGGCGAGCAAGCACCTGGCCGCCGCGGCGATCGACGTCGCCCCGCAAGAACCGCTGCCGCCAACCAGCCGGCTGTGGGACGCCCCCAACCTGATCATCACCCCGCACGTGGCGGGCCAATCCGCGCGGCGGATCGACAACATGACCCACTTCCTCTGCGAAAACCTACGGCGGTGGCGGGCGGGGGAGCCGCTGTTGAATCTGGTGGATAAGGAGCTGGGGTTTCCGCGGCGGGAATCGAACTAGCGACGGCCCGTCAACAAGGGCTATCCCGCGCTATCCGGGGAAAAATGGTTGACCATTGCACCACGGCTTGATATGATGAACATATGTTCACTTTCCGCCACGAAACCCGCATGCCAGCCTCCGCGCGTCGCGGCTTGCTGGGACAGGTTGCTTCAGTCGATGGCTGCGGCGCGATGGCGCCGCGCGACATGTGGGCCATGTCGCGCAATTCGCGCAACACTTTGCCCTAATCGGGGGGCTGCGGTTTGCATATCTCGCTATACCGGCGCGATTTCGAGTTTGGCGCGCGACATTTTAAAAAAATCGCCTGCAGGCGGCTCGGGAGGCATCCAAATTAGCTCACACCCCAGCCGTTTTGCGGCAGCAGAAGGACGATCATTTTTGCACGTGATTCGGCAAGTCCGGATGCTTGACCCGCATGCGGTATGGGCCGACGTTTTCATAATGGGTAGACTACCATCAACCCGCAGGGTCAACGAGCTACTGCTCGTTGACTGAAGTGCCACCCGAAAAATGCCAAGCAAGTTCCCGCCGACGCAACTCACTCAGTATCCTCGACGACAGTTACAACGTCGCCATCGCGTTTTAGCCGGTAGCGTTTGCCCGCGTCAAAAGTAGCGGTCACTTCTATCGGCGATAGGTCTTCGCCGGTTCTTGGCTGTAGTCCAAGTCGTCGCTCTCCGGGTTTAACGAGCACGAATGGCACAACTGTCACTAGCTTGGATTGTGCTCTGTCGGCCGCCTGCCCATCAACTTGAGTGACTCGATATCCCGAATCGAGTTGCGACCGTACGGCTACGTCATTGATGATCGCCCTATCGGTGGGAAACGGATTGGTACCGGAGACGCAGCCGGTGGCGGTGAAAAGAAGGAAAGCCAACAGCATCGCCAATCCAGTTCGCATAGTTCACCCAACGATCACAACCACCCGGCAGCGGCAAGATGATTTCGATTTCAGAAACGCCGATCCGCCGCTCGGGCGCATTGTGTTGTTATCCGAAGTCTTGTTTCAACTTTGCCTGTTGCGGAATGTCCGCGTAGGTAACGACCCGCATCACGGGGCGGCGGGAGTTGACGTTGATTTCAAAATTCCGCTGGCCACCGCCGCGCCCGTGCATGCGATGGTTCGTCGGTGATCTTCTGCGGCTTCAATGATACTGACCATACCACTGTCCATCGTCTTCGGGGAGGTATGGCCAATCCCTTTTGTTCGGAAGCGATCTCTGTGCTGCCGTTGCCTCTGTGGGCATCAAGAACATCCCGAACAGATCATTGCCGCCATTGATTGCGTACAGGCAATGGCTTGAGTTCTGTAACTGTTTATTGACGATCGAAAACAAGGCGACGGTGGCGCGCCCCCAACTGTTGCCTTTTTCCTCATCGAGGTTGGGAGAGTAAATTTCAAATTCCCTGCCGTCACACCGAACCGAATAGCTTGGGACATCGTTGCCGAGCATCTCTTCGATCGTGGCTGGGTCCTTGACGAATTTGCGAAGTTCGGACAACAGGGATTCATATGCCTCAGCAACGCCACCCTCGTCTAACGCCTCGGCGTCAAGCGGGATTGCATCGTCGTAATTCAGAGTGAATTCCATTGCAACGGGGCCGCCGCCAAAAGACTCCGATTTCAAAACACGCGTTGTTGGCCGTTCCGGTTCACGGCATTTTTCTGTCACGCTTCGCTGCACCTACATCTGAAGGTGACATGGTCGGCAGATCCCTATGCCCCAATTTACCCCAGTCTCCAGTTGTCCGCCACAGACGGGACAAGACGTCGGATCGCCATCATCTGTATCGTGAAAATACCAGAAACGCGTCGGCAGACGGACCGACAGCGCGATCGCCAGTTCTCGTGCTTGCTGGTTGACCTGGCCGTGCGGATCAAGGAGTTTCTGCTTCGCGTAGTCTTCGTATTCCCCAGAGTCAAGCCATAAGCGATATAGGGCACTCGCAAGCGATTGCCACTGAGCGATTGATTCGACTTCATTTTCGGTCAATTGCAGGCGTTCAGGGGCAACTTCACAACGGCAAGATGCACAGTGAAGTGGGTTGTCAGTCAACAGGTCAATGAGTAGCAACTCCGACACCGTCTGGCATTGACAAGCCTCGATTGTCGACCACGGTCTTAGCTTGTCGTACCACGTCATGGCTGTTCGCAAAGGCTACTGGCACATGGCGAAAACCATTGCCAGTGGCGTGGGGATGAACAATGCCTGGTTGCAAGAACAGGGGCTGCTCAGCATGAAGACACTCTGGGCCGAGTTTGCTCCACTACGTCGAACCGCCTAGTGCGGAGTGAGCATGCTAGGTGGTGTGGGGAGGGTCACCGGCGACGGTGGCCCTTACCCGATTATCCGCAATTCGGCGCGGTGTGCGTCGAATGACGGGCCGATCAGATTCTGCCTCCATGCGGCGAAGTCGTGCGAAGATGCGATCGACGTCGAAACCATCTGCAGCTCCGAGTTCGTGTCGGATTCGTTTAATTTCAGCAGTGGGGTCAGGAATCATCGAATGCCTCGAAAAGTTGTTCAGGCGTAACAAGCATCGGTGGATCGAAGCCAGACGAACGACAAACCGATTCAATCTGACGCATCGTCGCCGGGTTAAGTATATGCTTGAAGTTCCATGAAGCCAAATAGTGGATGCCGTTCGTAGCTGCGATCGCGATGTGCGTTGCGTCCCGTGGCTCAGAACGCGGCACCGCATTGCCATCGAGAAGGGCATCGACCAGTGTTTCGGCTTCTGAAGAGGAGCCGAGAAGCGGTATTCCTTCCAGCACGGCAATCCGTTCTTCCGCCGCTTCCGAGTCACCACTGCTGCATTCGTCGATGACCAAGACCGAGACAAACAACTCGTATCGGCCGGATGCCGTCGCCCACCAATTTCGAGTCACGATCTGCCGCGCTGCGATCACGGGATCAGGGTGCAATCGCCCAGCGATGTTTCCAACAACGGTTGTTTCTAGGTAGACACTTTCCATGAGCTTGAGAGCCTTTGGGGATCAGTATACCAAATGGTCAGTCCGATTGGCAAAGTACTAGACGAGGGCGGGCACCGACCGCAGGTTGGTCGCGGAAGGGCGATCGACCGTGGTGAGGAAGCCTGCGAATGGGTGCGTAAGTGCCGGCCTGATTTCGCCGTCGGCCACATTCTCGTCAAAGCTGCGAGGTTACGAACAGGAGCGTCATATAAGGCCGGTTCGGGTCGGCGAGTGAGCACAACATCACGAAGCCTGCGGCGAATGTGGTCTGGGGGTTACACAACTTGTCGGGGCAACGTAAACGCGATGGTTGTGCCTTGCTCGCCCGTCTCTTCAATCCAGATACCTCCCCCCTGGGCAAGGACCGCGGCGCGGCAAAAGCTTAGTCCCAGGCCGCTGCCGTGGGCGCTGTTCGACTTGCCTGCGTTCACTTGAGCAAACTTGTCGAAGATTCTCGACGTCCACTCCGCGGGAATTCCCCGGCCTTGATCGATTACTCGAAAGAGCACGTCGCCATCGTTCGCCGCGGCAACCTGCACAACGACGGCAGAATCGACAGGGCTAAACTTGATGGCGTTGCTCAGTAGGTTCACCAGCACGCGCTTGCTCATCTCGCGATCCGCGCTGACGAACAACGCCGCATTCTCGACCTCTGACTGGAGTGCGACGGCTTCATTCGCCGCCCAGATCGAGACTTCCTCGAAAGACGCCTGCAATAGTTCGCGGACGTCGATCGCCTCTAATGCCAACGGCATCCGTGCCCGTTCCAGCCGCGACTGGTCCAGCAGCGCGTTGATCAGCACGACCATCCGCCGACACGAGATCAGGCACGTCGTGACCAGAGTTCGCTCGGCACTCCGCTGCGACGATTGTTGCAACTGTTCGAGCGTCTCCAGCCCGATCATCGTATTCGACAGCGGGTTGCGCAGATCGTGTACGATGAACTGCGTCCATTCCTCCTGGCGAGCCTGCGCGGTCCGCAAAGCGGAAAGCATCATAGTCACGACAACAAAGAAGCCGAAACGCACGAGCATGTTCCAGTAAGGAATTGCGGGATCGGAATAAACTCGCCCGGCAAGCGCATCGGCAACAAGCCAGGCGGCGGCCGCGACGACGGAGATCGCCAGTCCGGCCTTGCGGCCGCGGTACCACGCAAGCAGCGAAATGGGAATCAGATAAAAAATCGAGAAAGAAAGCTCGTAACCGGTCCAATAGTCCAGCAGCGAGACAACGCAGATCAACGCCAGGCTGGCGCCGGTTACGACCGCCAACGATTTCTTCTCGAAGAAATCCATATGCCGAATCATACTGAGCGGAGGATCAAGGGAATCGAACTTTGCGTTGCCACCCGTTCATCGTACCGCTCGCGGGGCGTGCGGGCGAGATCATCCGAGGAACCGATCGAACTGGCAATGCGGCGGCCAATCTTGCACGGCGTCGATCGCCGCGTGCAGCTTGGGGTCGATTTGTGATGTGAGCGCCGCGCCTCTCGCCGTGTTGAACAGCACCGCGAAGTTGAATCCGTCGTGCCGCCGCACGAGCAGGGCCTCGCTGCCGGCGATCCAGCCGTTATGCCAGGAGTTTGCCTTGCCTTGCTTGCCAACCGGACGCACCATCCAGCCGCAGCCGTAGAACGCGGCCCGGGGTGTTCCGTTCTCGTTATGGCCGGCGGCGCCCGCCGGAGAAGCCCGCATTTGCGCGATCGAGTCGGCCGACAGTAACGGACTGTTGTCAGCATCATCGAAGGCGGAGGCGAAGCGGACCAGGTCGACCGCCGAAGCGATCCAACCGCCGTGCGCCTGGAAGGCTGCGAAGTTTTCGGCGCCGTAGGGCAGCGGTACCGGCTGGCCGCGGTTCGGGGCGTACAGCGACGGTCCGAGTCTGGACTTCGCGTCGTAGTAGCGAACTTCTCCTGCGAATCGATCCGCCAGCAGCGGCCGGCCGAGCCTTGCGCGGGAGACGCCCAACGGTTCGAACACATGCCGCCGGACGTAGGTGTCGTACTTCTGAGAGGTCGCCCGCTCGATGGCGCTGCCCAGCAACAGGTAGCCGAAGTTGGAATACGCATAGCGGTCACCCGGCTCAAAATCGAGCGGGCGGCGTAGCATGTAGCCGATGATTTCTTGGGGAGACGGAGCCCCGTGCTTCACGATCCGCCGCGGCTGGGCAATGGGGTCGAACGACGCCTCGCGATCCCATCCGCCGGTGTGGTGCAGGCAGTGACGGATTGTAACCTTCCGCCAGCGAGGGTCGAGGTGCTGCGTCTCACTCCGCACGGGCGGAGACACAATCTGATCGAGCACCGGGTGATCTAGCTTCAAATTGCCGCGCTCGGCCAATTGCAACACGGCGACCGCTGTGACCGGCTTGGAAACACTGGCAATGCGAAACAGTGCATCGGGCGCGACCGGAGTCTGCTGTTCCACGTCGGCATAGCCAAAGCCGCGGGCATAGACGAGCTTGCCGAGGCGTGATACGGCCAGCGACGCACCGGGGACTTGCTGCTCTTGAAGAAACGAGCGCAGCAGCCGATCGAGCGGTTCCAGCGATGCATCGGCCAGCCCGGTCACCGGCGGCGACTCGGCGGCACGTGCCGAGGAAGGCAACCGCAGCGTCAACCCCGCGCCAAGCGCCCCGGCACAGCCGAACCACTTGCGCCGAGTGAAACGACCATTTCGACAAGATTGCGTCACGCTCAACCCTCAGAGCCGGTGAATCTACTGAATGGGTGCTCGATATTCGCTATGCAATCGTTTACAGATTCTCACTCCTGGTGATGCTCCGCCTCGTCGTAGTGCTTGCGCAGCAGATCCTCGCCGAAATCGCCATCAAAGTGCCGCCACACCGCGTGGACGTGGTTGGCGTTGTTTTGCGTGTTGTCGTACTCGAACAGAAACGCCGGCGTCTGCACGCGATAGTAGTGTCCCTCGCCTGGATCTGTGCCGCCGGCCCAGGCGAAAACCATCCCCTGGCCGTCGGTGAACGGTTCCCGTTTATCAATCTGCGCGACGATCTCCGAGCGATACTTGGCGGCGTATTCGTTGACCAGCTTCAGCAGCATCGCCTGTTGCTGTTCATTTAATTCGGCGAACGGAATACCTTCGGCGGGCGAAAATTGCCCCCGGTTCACCTTCCGCTCCTGTCCGGTGATGATGTCCCGCGGCGCTTCGGTAGCGATCACTGCTTTTTTGCGTTGCTCGGCTGAGAGCGACTGGACCAGTTCGCGGGCGAGTTGCTGCTCCGCCTTGAGTATTTCCAGTCCCTTGTGCGGACCGGCCTGGACGACGGCCGGATTGGCGCCGAAGAACGACGGCGTCACGCTGAACAGCTTGCCGTCGACGATCGTGAAGTTGATCGACAGGTGATGCCCCTCGAACCGCCATCCCCAGGTCGCCTTCTCGCCGGGCGTGCCGAAGATGGCCACATAGTACTTGGCCGGATCGCGGATCGGGTTCTTGTTCTCCAGGTCGTGCAGGATCGCCTCGAGCGTCATGATCGACAGCGCCTGGCGATAACCCTTGTGCGTCAGGCCGCTGTTGAGCAGGGCATGGGCGCCCAGGCGCTGCGATTCGGTCATGTCGGCGATCTTCAGGCCGTACCGCTCGGCGGGCACGAACCGCCAATGCTGTCGGGCGTCGGCGTTGAACTCGAACAGGGCCTGCTCCTTGGCCTTGTCGTCGAGCGAGGTAATGAACCGCTCGGCAGCGGCGGCCATCTCCTCGGCCGGATCATGGGCCTGAGAAAACCCAGCAAGAAGGTGCAACAAGAGTACGGCGGATAACAAGATAGGCAGGACTCGCGACATGAGATCCCTTTCAATTCGAGGAAGGATGGTTTGCGCCCTGAGCATAGCGGCAAGCGTTCGGCGGGAAAACGACTGGCGGAATGGAATTGATCATACCATTCTGGTTGCCATTGAACAAAAGCTTGCCGCGATAACGTTTTTTACAGCCACCTGGGGAGAATCGCTGTTTTGGTGGATCGGTGTCGTCGAAGACTGCGCCAAATATTTTTTAGGCTGGACGATAAGTAAACCGTGAACCTACAATAGCTTCAGCGAGTCAGGCATAGATGCGCACTGATGCTTGCCGGCCGTGTCCCCCTTGCACTCAATCCATACGGACCACCCATACATGTCGTCGACCACCATCTTTGACGACCTGCGTACCCTCACGCATGGCGGGGGGGAAAAGAAGCCGGGCAAGTGTCCTGGCACGCTGCTCGACAAATATACTGAAATTGTAAACGACCAGCGGTTTAGCTGGACCGCCCATCATCGCTTCCTCCGCAAACTTGGCTCCGGCGGCCAGGGTATCGTCTATTTGACGGAACGCCGCGGCACGGACAACTTCACGCTGCCGGTGGCCCTGAAGATATTCTCGCCCGAGCGGTTCGATACGCTCAGCGGCTATGAGGAGTCGATGGCCCAGATTGCGCGCGTCGCCGCGCGGGTGGCGCTGATCCAGCAGGACAATCTGCTCGACGTGAACAACTTCGTCGATGCAAAGTGCATTCGGATGATGGAGATGGAATGGATCGACGGCTACGATCTGGCCGAACTGCTCACGCTGAAGATGCTCGAGCGGGTGCGGCATCGCGTCAGCACGCGCCGCTGGGAGTACATGAACAACGTCATCGTGACGGCCGGTCCGGTGCAGCCGCGGCTGAAGCCGGGCGTGGCAGTGGCGATTGTGCGCGACTGTCTGGCCGCCCTGGCGGCACTGCATCGCGAGAACATTGTGCATGGCGATATCAAGCCCGCCAACATCATGCTCAAGCGAACCGGCAACGCCAAGATCATCGACATCGGCAGCGCGTTCGAATTGGACGACGTACCGGCGGTGCGCACGGTGACTCCGACCTACGCGGCGCCAGAGGTTCTGGAAGGGGGCGAACATTCGCCGCGGAGCGACCTGGCGAGCCTCGGCTATACGATCGTCGAGATGCTCTCCGGCATGCCGATATTTCCCGGCCAAAGAACCGTCCGCGATCTGTTGGAGGCCAAGCGGCTGCTCGCCCAACGACTACCCAAGATTCTGCCGCAGGAAGTCGTATGCAATGAACTGCTGATGAACTTTTGCCGAGGACTGGTCGCCCCAGACCCTTCGCGACGGTTCCCCAGCGCCGAGGCGGCCGACATGCTCGAAGAAGGCGCCGCCAGCTTCCATCGCCAATTGGTCATGAGCAACCTCGCCAGCGAGTACGAGAACGAGATTCGGCTCTGGCTGGAAGAAATCGATTGACGTCCGGCGTGGTACGGCGGTTGTTTCGGCCCTCGGTTCCCCATGGGCCGACGGCATTTTCCCGCTACAATGCGAGAAGTGACATCCCCGATGCAATTTTTCTCTGGAGAGACATTCATGCGCTGTCTGTATATTGGTCTGTTGATTGCGGTCTGTTTGGGATACACGGATCGGCTTGCAGCCGAGGATATGCCGGCTCGTTCGGCCGAGTTGCAGGTACTCGACCATTATGTCGGGCAATGGAACGGAAAGATGCAGGTGCCGCCGACCCAGGAGAACCCCAAGGGACTCGTCGTGGAAGGTACGGTACGAGCGAGATGGATGGTCGACGACCAATGGGTGTTGCAGGAAGTCGATTTTCAACCTGCCGGCGGGTATCGCGGCATGTCGGTCTGCACCATGATGACCTACGATGAGAAAACCCAGAAATACCAGTTCTGGACGTTTCAGCAGGATGGTACCGTCAATCGCGCCACGTCGCAGTGGGCTGCCGCAAAAAAGACCATGACGTCCGTTTTAGAGGCGGCGCCCAATGGTCCGGTTGTCACGGTCGTAGCCGACTTCTCCCAGGAGGGAACGGAAAAATGGACGATGATCATCCGCGATCCCGAGGGCAAAGTAGTGGGCCAGATTGCGGGCGTGAATACCAAGCGGCAACCGCAGAACTAAAGTCGCCGTGCCACCAGGGGATTCGTCCTTGCGACCGCTGAAGGTGGATCATTAAAGATCGTCGATGGCCAGTCGCTGCCCGAGCCGCCGGCTCTCGCGGGCTTTCAGGACCACCGAGTGCGCCCGATAGGCGTCGTCCAGGTCGGCGGTGCGGCGGACCAGGCTGGTGACCGCCCGATGGAATTGCGCGAGCAATTGCTCGCCGACCGGACGCTCGGAGTCGAGCGTCTCCAGATGCCGCCCAGCCGTGTCGAACCAGACCACCGTCGCCGGCAGATCGACGAAAGCCACCCCGTGCTCGCAAGCGACTTGCAATGCCGCGGTGGTACGGAAATTACGGGCCTCGGGCCATTCTGGACGGAAATAGCGACTGCAACTGATCTGAGCGATCGGCCCTGTGCCGGTCTCGCCAGGCTGCGAGAAATCGAGGCTCATCATCTCGTAGTCCTCGGCGTCCGGCTCCGGCCGCATGCTGTGGCCAATGCCGATCACGCTGGCCGGTTCGCGATCGACGACGTAGCGGCACCAGTCGACCAGTTCGATCATGCTATGTTTGGGGCTTGCCGCCGGCGCGCTGGCCGGCAGGGTTCGTTGTTCCGACTCGGTCGGCAGACGCTGGTGGCAGAACAGCAACTTCGGCGCGCCCAGCCGCGTGGCGATCAGCTCCTTTAGTCGTAGAGTCGCCGGCGCCTGCCGTTTGGGAAACTCCGCCATGAAGGCGATCCCCGACTGATCGACGCGCTGCTTCACACGCAGCGCCTCGTCGGGCGCCATATCGATGGCAGCCGCGCAGTACACCGCCTTGCCGGCGTCGCATGCCGCCAGGATCGGCAGGCTGCCGTACCACTGCGGCGACAGCATCACCACGGCGTCAACGTCCGACCGAAAAGCCAAGGCGCGATAGCCGTCGACCGCCTGGGCTTGGAATTCGGCCGCCACGCGCTCGGCGCGATGCGACACCTGCTCGCAGATCGCCGTGACGTCGAAACGATCGCTAAGGGCGCGCAACGCCGGAGCATGCCGCGTATCCCAGGCGTTTCCCAATCCGACGACGCCAACCCTAAGCTTCATACAAGACTCGACCGTTACCTGATGAGGACGCTAGCATCCACGTTTTGTGGGATGGTGGCGCGACGCAATTATATCAATCCATGCCAATGCAACCAATCGGCCTTTCAAGGCCGCGGCAACATACCCATGCCTCAAATTGCCCCCATTGGGCGCGCCGTTTGGCTCATTTTGCGAGTGGACGCCTACGTAAATCGAGAAATCGGCAAGCTTTGCGCCATTTATCCAAAACTTTCAAACTGCCCCCTTTTCGATCCGGTTTTGACGGTTACAATCGGGACTCGCGATTGCCGCGAGATTGACAACTTTGACGTTCCACGTACAGGGCAGTTGCTTACGGAAAAGCATTGTGAGATTCCCACGCCGCGGATGTTCCAACCGATTAGTGATCGGTCGCATTCGCAAGAATCTCGCTCGGCCAAAATGGCGGTATCCATTTGGATGATGGACGTCGCGCCGAGATCCCACCTTCAATGCTTTGACTTTTCGGGTGTGCGACGAAGCAGGCCAGGCTGCTGTACATCCCCACTTTAACATGCGCGTCGTCCTTAGGTCGGCGCGAGAAGGAGATTCTATATGAATGCTGTAGCATTGACTGTATTGCTGCAACTTTCCACGGTCGGGGCAGGCGCCGATACCTATGAGGATGCCCACGCCAGAAGCATGGAAAACGGGCAACCGTTGGTCGTGCTCGTGGGCGCCGATTGGTGCGGAGCTTGTCAACGGATGAAGTCGACCGTGATTCCGGAACTGAAGAAGAACGGAGCATTGAAGCAAGTCGCCTTCGCGACCGTCAATTCCGACTCGCAAAGTCAACTGGCCAGCCAGTTGATCACCGGTAATTCGATCCCGCAACTGGTAATGTATCGCAAGACTTCCACCGGCTGGATGCGTTCCACGCTCAATGGCGCCCATTCCAGCAGCGAAGTCTCCGCGTTCCTAAGCCGGACCAAGCAAGTAAGCTATACCGAGCCGGAAACTCAGAACGTCGCACGACCGATCGCGTCGTATTCCCCCTGAGGCCCCGGTTCCGGCAGTTGCCGGTTTAGCTTTCGTTAAGTCTGTAGGCGACAACGTGCAGGGCGGAGAGTTTCCTGGCAACTCTCCGCCCTGCGTATGCGCCGCGGCCAAAGTTGGCAGGCCGGCGGCCTGCCGCTACGGGGCGGCTTTCTTACAATGACCGTCATGCGCGTGTCGGTGATCATTCCCGTCCTCAACGAAGCAGAACGCGTCGCCCGAGCGATCGACAGCGCGCGCGACGCCGACGAGATCATCTGCGCCGACGGTGGCAGCAGCGACGGCTCGCCGCGAATCATCGAACAATGCGGCGCGCAACTCGTGGCCGCGCGGCAGGGCAGGGGCCGACAACTGAACGCCGGCGCCGCCGCCGCTAACGGCGACGTCCTGCTTTTCCTTCATGCCGACAACTGGCTGGCAGAGGGCGCGATTGCGCAGATTCGCCTCGCCTGCCGAGATGGTCGGCAGGCTCT
>JBGTJT010000073.1:0-2525 GCA_041744995.1 Pirellulales bacterium
CGGGTCGATGTCGGCGGCGAACCGCCAGCCGTCGACCGCTTGCTCCACCACCGCTTGGACTCGCGCCTCGGTCGCCCCCGGCAGCGACGCCTCGCGTGCTCCGGCGCTGGCCGCCGCCTGAATCGCTTGTTCACTCATCAAAAGCTGGCCGAACAGGACCGTCGCCACCAACACCGCCAACAGGATCGGCAAGGTCATCACCAATTCCACGGTCAGCATGCCGCGCCGGCGACGCCCCGTTGCCGGGCGGCGCCGCGTGCGAAAGTCGATGCTGGTGGATGAACCGCCCATGTTGCCCAACGTGGTCCTGCAAACCTTGTCCCATAAACCTTACAAACTTTTAAACAACATGAACCAACCGAGCACGCACCAGGTGCTCAAGGCCACCGGCACGGCAAACGGGAGCACCCGACGCTTGGCGACGGTGCGTCCCAGTTTTCGCTGGGCCGGATCCACGCTTCCCAATAATTGTTGTTTTGTCTTTCCCATGCCGTGCTTGCACGACCGATAGGTGAGCAGCACCATCGCCACGCAGCAGGCCATGCCGATGCTGATGGCGAACGCAACCAGGATCAACAACGGACCGAGCCATGCGCCCAGAGCCGCCAGGAGTTTTACGTCCCCCATCCCGCCGCCGCCAAGCAGCCAGGGGAGCAGCAGCAGCCCGAAGCCGATGGCGAAGCCGGCGAGCGAACTGAGCAAGCCAAAGCCGCCCGGCATCAGGCCGTGATAGGCCAACCCCAGCAATGCCGCCGGCACCGTGATGTAGTTCGGTATCCGGTGCAGCCGCAGATCGAACACAGCGGCGACCGCCGTGTAGATGCCGACCGTCGCGACGAAGATGATGGCTGGTATTGTCATGCCCCGGATGTGACCCGCTCGCTTAAGATGATTCGTCTATGTACTTCTGCATTTGGTAACTCGTTAAGGAGCGGTAGCCCGCTCGCAACGAGTAACTACGCCCGGCTCATCCTCGAAAGAGAAGGCCGGCGCAGTAATACCGCATTCGTCGAAGGCCGCGACATTGAATGACTGATCGAAACTGACGGTGGCCTCGGCGATGTCGGCCAACTCGTCGATGATCGCATCACGAGCCGCCGTCAGACCGGCAACAATGCCGATCACCAACAGCGTGAGCAGCAACACCCACTCGAAGGTGAGCACGCCCTCGTCTTCATTCCAGACACGCTGTCCCACTTGAAGATAAGCACCGTTAAACATGCAAGCTTCCTAAGCGACTTGATTGACTCATTGCTAGCAGACGACACCTAAAACTTTTTCAACATCAAGCCGTCCGTGGCGCGATGCAATGCATCGCGCCACGGCACAGCCTTGAAGTTGCAGGCTCCCGCAACTAAGGAGCAGCAGGAAACTGAGCATCGCAGTTGGTAACAGCACCTTGACCAGTCGGCTGCGTCGCACGCTCGCAGTGGTCAAACCAGAAGCCGTCCGTAAACGATGAATTCGAGGCCGAACTTGGATCGGCAACATGCACCGAAACCAACAGCGGGAAGGCGATCGTGTACGACTGGTCCAGCGCCAGCATTGCCTGGGCAACGTCGCCCAGTTCGTCGATGATCGCATCCCGAGCGGCGGTCAGGCCGCTGACGATGCCGATGGTGAGCAGAGTCACCAGCAGCACCCACTCAAACGTGAGGACGCCTTCGTCCTCGCTCCACATTCTCATAGCTGCACTTTTCACGAGTTTCTCCTTGTGAACCTTTTCGTGCTAAACCTTCCAGCGAGCCAACATAGGATCGCCTGGTTGTTGCCCCTTTGATGATGCCCTGGGCAGACAACTTCACGCCGGACGTATATGCACCTTCTGTACCACATTGACGGGGCGCCGGGTCGCGACGCCTAACCTTGAGTGCTAGCACTACTTACGCTTCCAAAAAAGTTGGCCGCCGGGGCCGCCTGTAGTCGCCATGTTTCGATTGCGAAACATTTGTCCTCAAACTTCTCGCGAACTGATTCATCCCGTTAACCTTTTGACGTATCTTCTCTCGTGTCAGGCACCTGCGTCGAAACCGCTCACTGCTTCGGCTTGCGTCGGAGCGACGGGCGCGGCGGGGCCGGCTGCTTCCTCAGCGGGCGGCAGCAGTTCCACCACCAGCGACTGTTGATCCTGGTAGCGAATCACCGTCCGCGGATGACTCACAATCAGCCGCGCGGTCTCGTCCTGCCGCCGCAGAATCAAATACCGCAGTTCCGCCCGGTCGGCGATTCGCAGCCAGCCGGCGGCGCCGCCGTCGATCTGCCGGTAGTCGCTCCAGGCGGAAGGATCGACCAGGTGAACGTGCGAATAAACCAACGGACGCAGTCGCCCCTCGCTGCTCCACAGTAGATAGTCGGCCCAGGCCAGCGGCGCGAAGACCTTGCCCTCGAACTGACGATTGTTCAGTTCCTCTGCCAACAAAATGGGTGTCTCGCTGTTGGCGGCCCGGGCCAAGGTCAATGGACGATCGGCCAACACGGCGTGACTGGCGGGCGCCCAGACCAGGGCCAGGAAGATCGCCGCCACC
>JBGTJT010000074.1:0-1668 GCA_041744995.1 Pirellulales bacterium
CAGCCAGGTGCTGCCTTCCGTGCAATGCTGGGTCAGGAAGAAACGCACGGTTGACAACTTGGGGTCGTGGGCTTCGGAGCGTGAGAGTTCCGCGACGATGGTCCGCAGATGACTTCCTTCGTCGGACGTGAGGTCGCTTAGCAGCGCACTCACTTGTTGCGGTTGTTCCTCGTCATCGAGGCTCTCGCGGCGCAGCATCTTCTGCGCGGTTGCTCGGCCCGATGCGAAACTCGAGCAGATCCGTTGCAGCAACAATGTCTTCATAAACCCGGCCGCTTTCGTCCGCTTCTGTAAAGCGGTCGTGAAGGCTTCGGCGGCCTGATAGGCCATGTCAAACGGGTGGTTCGTCAGCAGGCCGAGACCGCTCAACCCGATACCGAAATAAGCATCGGCCGGCGCATCGGGATTGGGATGAATCTCGACGCCCACCTTGTCCAGCAAGCCGGCTTCCTCCAACGTTTTCCGCCGCCGCAAGACGGTGTGACGAATAACAGGATTATGCTCGCTGAGAAAGCCGGGCGTGAGCGCTTCACTGACCGCTTGTTGCTCCAGGAAGCCGAGCGAGCCGAAGCCACGATCGGTGAAAAAGGTTTTGTCGGGCAGCCCAAGTTGCAACCGCAAGGTGGCGAAGAGAATGCCTTCGATGGCTGGTGGCAAAGGATTGCGCAGCCACTCCCAGGCGTCATTTTCATCCGCTGGAACCTCATCGCCCTTGACCACAGGCAGCGCCTTTTTGTAGTCGATCCAGCGGCCAAACCACTCACGCCCGAGAACGTGATCCGCGCCGGCGTTGAGGATGCTTAGCAAGTCCCAGAGTTCATGCACCTCGGTTTGAATTGGCGTCGCCGTGCCAAGTAGCAGGTTGCGTGTGCGAAGACCAATCTTCCGCATGAAGTCGAGCAGGTTGTTCGGCTCCTTCTTTTCCTGTCCCAACCCACCCCGCCGACGAGCCTTGTGGGCCTCGTCGAGAACCACGGTCCCGTACTTACGCTCCAGTAAGTATTGACATTCGTCGGAGTCGTGGAAGATTAGGCCGGTCGAGACGATGGCGATGCGGAAGGGGCAGCGGGCAATATCTTCCGCGCCGCGTGTTTTGATGACGTGTCCCTTGGGATCAATCCAAACTTTCTTGGTCGATGACCAGACCGCGCTGGGGATGCCGAGCTTGTCCGCCAACTCGACTTGCCATTGCAATGTAAGCGTGGACGGGCAGAGGATCAGCACCGGGCCATCATCCAGCAGCGCTGAGAGCATTGCACTGGCGGCGAGTGACAGCGTCTTGCCGACACCGACTTCATCCGCCAGCAAGAGTCGAGCCTTGCCGTAGGTTTCTCGATGCTGAAGGAACATGGTCACAAACGAGCGTTGCCACGGTTGGAGTTGTTCGCCTCCGCGATAGATCGGGCTTTCCGCCAAAACGGCGGCAGACAGTTCCGAGGGCTTAGCGTCCTCGAAGCGAATCTCCACGCGATCGGCGACGCGTTTGATTTCTTCGATGATGGCGTCGGGCAACGGAAAAGCGTCCTGCCAGAGCGCGTCGAATTCTTCCTCGACCCAGGCGACGCCTTCCGGTGACGGGTCTTCCCACAGAATCTCGTAGTTGTGGGCGAAGGCACTCTTGGTTTCGTTGATCGAACCGAGAAAGCATGTTTTCGAACCGTCTGCCGC
>JBGTJT010000075.1:0-11843 GCA_041744995.1 Pirellulales bacterium
CCTCGCCGGCTGGCGGCGGTGAAGAAAAGCCCGCTCCCCGGCCGACCGCCGCGGCGCCGCCCACGGATCCATCGCAAGGCAAACTCAATCCCACCACGGTCTGCCGCCCCGTGGCGCCTCGCATCGGACGATTCATCCCCCTGGCGCCGAC
Source organism: Pirellulales bacterium (assembly GCA_041744995.1). Classification (GTDB taxonomy): domain Bacteria; phylum Planctomycetota; class Planctomycetia; order Pirellulales; family UBA7805; genus JBBDLY01. Next base: position 152 of record JBGTJT010000075.1, read on the forward strand.
AACGCTCGCCGAAACCGGCCTGTCACTGGCGCAGATCGAATCGTTGGTGCTCAAATATCTGCTCAACTGCGGCACCGCCTCGGGTCGCGATATTTCCGATCAATTGCGGCTGCCGTTTCCTCAAATCAGCGAAATGCTGATGCGGCTGAAGTCCGAGCAACTGGTAATCTACCGCGGCAGCGCGCAGCTCAATGACTACGACCACCAACTCACCGAGTTGGGTTGCGAACGGGCACGCCGCTATAGCGAACAATGCACTTACTTCGGCGCCGCGCCGGTATCGCTCGCCGAATATTGCGAGTCGGTGCGCCTGCAATCAATCCGTCGCGAGTCGCCCAAAGCCGACCGCTTGCGGACCGCGCTCGGCGACCTGGTACTCAGCAAGGAGATCTTCAGCCAAATTGGGCAATCGGTCTGCTCCGGTCACGCGATCTTCCTGTACGGATCGCCAGGCAACGGCAAAACAAGCATCGCCGAACGCATCACGCAGGCGTTTGGCCCTCATTTGTGGATTCCCCGGGCGTTGTGCGTGTTCGGCGAGATCTGCCGCGTTTACGATCCCAGCGTTCACGAGGCCGCGCCGCTGCCGGCCGGCGAAGCCAAGCAACTGAACGTCGACAACCGCTGGGTGCGGATCAAGCGGCCCACCATCGTCGTCGGCGGCGAGCTGACGCGCGAACACCTGGAATTCAATTCCAACGGCGCAACCGGTATCGTCGAAGCGCCGTTGCACATGAAGAGCAACGGCGGCACGCTGGTGATCGACGACTTCGGCCGCCAGCGGATCGCGCCGGGCGAGTTGCTCAATCGCTGGATCGTACCGCTGGAAAAGCATCACGACTACCTGAATCTACCCAGCGGCAAGAAGATTCAGATTCCGTTCGATCAGTTGCTCATCTTCGCCACGAACCTGGAGCCGAAGGAACTGGTCGACGAAGCCTTTCTGCGGCGGATTCCGTACAAGATCGAGGTGCCCAATCCGACCGAGGAGGAATTCCGCGAGTTGTTTCGCATCATGTCGCCGAAGCTCGGCGTCGAATATCGCGACGGACCGGTGAATTACCTGATCTCCAAGCACTACATCGAACACAAGCGCCGCTTCCGCTATTGCCATCCCCGCGACCTGATCGCGCAAACCCGCAACTTCTGCGAATTCCACGAACTGCGGCCGGCGCTGTCGAACGAAGGCTTCGACGCCGCGGTGAAGAACTATTTTGCCGTACTGTAACCGGCGCTGTTCCCTCCTGTAAACCGTCGAGCCTGTCCGCGATAGGAAGTCCGCCATAATCTTGACGACTCCTTCGCCGTGCGGTAGCCTCAAGTTCCTCGCAAACTTGACACCTATCGGCGGAGCGGCGCATGCAAGAGTTGGCGACTCTCGATTGGCTCGTGATCGCGGCGTACTTCGCCGGGCTGATCGCAATTGTGTGGTGGTCGAGCAAAAAGCAGGACACCACCAGCGACTACTTTCTGGCCGGCCGCAACATCGGCTTCTTCGCCATCGGCTGTTCGTTGTTCGCCTCCAATATCGGCAGCGAACATGTTGTCGGCCTGGCGGGGCAGGGGGCGCAAACCGGGCTGGGAATGGCCCACTACGAATTGCACGCCTGGCTGATGGTGTTGCTGGCCTGGGTGTTCGTGCCGTTCTACTACCGAACCGGCGTGTATACCGTGCCGGAGTTTCTCGAAAAGCGGTTCAGCCCCTCCGCTCGCTGGATTCTCTCGATTGTCTCGCTGGTCGCCTACGTCATGACCAAGGTCTCCGTGACCGTCTATGCCGGAGCAATCGTATTTGCCACCTTGTTGCCAGACACCTTCGGATCGCCGCAAAACGCCTTTTGGATCGGGGCGATCTTGACCGTGCTGCTGACCGGCGTCTACACCATCTTCGGCGGCCTCCGCGCCGTGTTGTATACCGATACCGCCCAAGCGATGATACTATTGATCGGCGCAGTCGCCATCCTGGCCATCGGCATGAGCGAACTGGGGGGCTGGAGCGAATTGCAAGCCACCGCCGCCGCCCGCGGCGCGGCATTCGCGCTGTGGCGGCCGATGAGCCATCCCGATTTCCCCTGGTTGGGCATTCTGATCGGCTCGCCAATCGTCGGCATTTGGTACTGGTGTACCGATCAGTACATCGTGCAGCGAACCTTGTCCGCGAAGAACCTCCGAACCGCCCGGCGCGGCGCGCTGTTCGGCGGCACGCTCAAGGTGTGGGCGGTGTTCATCTTTCTGATTCCGGGCCTGATGGGATTGGCCTTGCACGAACGGGGCATTATCTCGATCCCGCTCGATCCGGCCACCGGCGAGGTCGACGGCGACAAGGTGTTCCCCACACTGGTCACGGCGCTGCTGCCAGTCGGCATGCGCGGCCTGGTGGTGGCCGGGCTGTTGGCCGCGCTGATGAGTTCGCTCAGTTCGCTGTTCAACTCCAGTGCCTCGTTGTTCACCGTCGACATCTACGAGAAACTGCGTCCCGGCAAGTCGGAAAGGCATCTGGTGTTCGTCGGCCGGGTGGCCACTTGCGTCGTCGTACTGGCCGGGTTGGCCTGGATACCGGTGATGGCCCGCATTTCCGGCGGCGGCTTGTATCATTACCTGCAGAACGTGCAGGGGTATCTCGCCCCGCCGATCACCGCCGTGTTCCTGCTGGGACTATCCTGGGGCAGAATCAATTCGGCCGGAGCGGTCACCGGCTTGTTGGCGGGTTTCGCGCTCGGGCTGGGTAAAACCATCGTGCAAGCCATCTACGGCGCCGATAAAATCTCCGATCCCGCCTGGCTGGCCTGGATCGGGGACTTCAACTTTCTCTATTTCTCCAGCGTGTTGTTTGCGATCAGCGTGGGAATCGTGGTGATTGTCTCGCTGCTCACCCCGGCGCCCGACGCTCAGCGTATCCACGGATTGACCTTTAAGACCGCGCCGCGGGACGACGCCGACGGCGCTGCCGGCGTGATTGACTACGTTCTGACCGCGGTGGTGCTGGGCCTGGTGCTCGGTATTTACCTCTACTTCTCGCTCTGGTTCTAATCTTCAGCAATCTTCAGCAAGATCGCTTCGCGAGCGGGGCGGGCGCGGCTTATAATGAAGGCAATACCGCGGGCGTTCCGCGAGGCCGTTTGGGAGAATCTTCAATGATCCGTCGCATTTTGGTGGGACTGGCCGATCTGGAATTGTCGCGCGTGGCGACGATTCGCGCGATTGATCTGGCGCAACGTTTTGACGCGGAGGTGACCGCCGTCACCGTGGTGGACCTGTCTCGCCTGGAGTCGGTCGGCCCCGTGCCGCTGGGGGCCAGCCATGCGGCCAGAGAATTGCGCGAGCACCGTCTCGACCTGACCCGCGAAATCGTCCGCGAGACGATCGTCAACTTCGAGTCGGCCTGTCAGGCGGCCGGGGTCACGCACCGCATTTTGTACGAGGAAGGCGAACCGTATACCAGCATCATCTCGGCGGCCCGCTACCACGACTTGATGATCTTCGGCCTGCGGCACTTGTTCGAGCATGGCGTGATCGATGAACCGCCCGACGAACTGGTGCATCTGATTGATCAAGGCGTGCGGCCGATCTTGGCGGTCAGCAACAGCACCGCCCCGATTCGCAAGGCCCTGATTGGCTACAGCGGATCGATGGAATCGGCCAAGACGCTGCGACTGTTCCTGCGAGCCAACCTGTGGGAAGACATGACGGTGCGAATCGTCACCTTCGGCAATCCCGGCGATCCAGAGGTGATCCGCCGCCTGGAAGACGCTTTGGAGTATTGCCGGCTGTATGGATACCAACCGGAGTCGGAAGTCGTCGCGGGCAACCCCAAGGACCAAATGCTCGACTACGCCAACCAATGGGGAGCGGACATCCTCGTCCTCGGCAACAGCGGCAAAAGCCTCATCCGCCGCAAACTACTGGGAGACACTCTGCTAACCTGCTTACGGAATGCGCAGCAGACTTTGTTCTTGAGCCAGTGAGCCGCCTGAATTATCACGCAACGTTCTGAGTAGCCATCGAACGAAATAGTCTCGCCGGGACTGCATGCGACAGCCGCCAGACTATGCTGATGGGACGGCTATCCTTGTGAGATATGTACTCGCAGGGTCCAAAGAAGTAGTAGGGCGCAGAGAGCCCTGACGACAGTGACTTCCTTTCGCGAACGAATAGCAGCGGCGTATAACCCATCTTTCGATGATTGATGTACCGCCGCCCTGTCGGTGATGCAACGGAGGTGCTGCTCTGGGACTGCCAGTGAAAACGGTCGACAGAAATCAAGTAGTCCTCGTACATTGTTGTCGGAGAGTATTCCCCTTCCGTCTTCTGTAAGGTTACGAAGAAGGCGTCGACCTTCGCTGCAGGGATGTGAAGCACGCCCTCACGCTGGTCTGGTCGCCGCTCGAGTGACCAGTGTCCTAATCCTACGAGAATCTCGTCTCGCGTATAGGCGGCATGGATCGTCAGTGGCCCGGCCACCTTCGGTGCTCGACCAGCTTGATTGGTGGGGGTATGGCGGAAACGGTGTAGTAAGATGGCTCGCAGGTCGTCAGTCGCAGCCGGATTTTGCCGCAGCCTTTCAATCGCGCTTGGCAGCGTCCACTCCTTGCTGCCATTACCCCATAGACTGACGTGAAGCATTTCCGCGAGACGCGATTCATCACCTGTCTCGCATGGATTTCCATCCAACAAGCTGAGCCACTGCCGAAGTTGGTCCGCGCATTCCACATGCGATATTCTTCGCAGCCCTTTCGCCAGGCGATCCTCGTCAGGGTCATTGGGAGGTTCCGCAAGTCCTGCATCAGCGAGCAACCGGGACCACAGTCCGCGTTTCAGTAGTTCGTCGAGGGAGGTGTCAAAGTATTCGAGGGCTTCTTCGATCGTCGGTGCGCGTCCAAGGTACCGCCCGAGGTCCCGGAGATTGATGATCATGCGTGGCCGAAGCAGTCGAACCGATTCCCGAACGTTGTCCAGCACGCGCTGCTGAGCCACGCGTTCTAGCTGGATCACACATCCACTGGGAAGATGTGGAAATCTGTGTTCAATCTCGCGGTCCAACCGCCCCTCTGGCTTGGTGCTGAGTGCACGAAAGCGTGATGCGAACCTAAATTCACGACGCTGGGCACCTATGAAATCCAGGACCGTCAGGCATTCCTTCTCCGCGTGCTGGCGAAGTCCACGCCCGAGTTGCTGCAAGTAGACCGTCAGGCTCTCTGTGGGACGCAGAAATAGCACCGTATCGATTTCAGGAATATCGACTCCTTCATTGTACAGGTCGACTACGAAGATGAAATTGATCTCTCGGTTTCGAAGTCGTTCCTGAACTGAGCGTCGCAGGTCGTCGGGTGAATCTGAAGTTAGCGCTGCCGACGGCACGTCATGCTGGTCGAAGAATCTCGCCATGAACTCGGCGTGGGCCTTACTGACACAGAAGCCCAGTCCACGCGCTTGCCGGACGCTTAGCAATAACTCATGGACTTTGTCCAGGACCAGTTTCGCACGTAAATCATTGCCGGTGTAAAGATTATCAAGATCCTCGACTCGGTATCCACCTCGCTGCCACGTGAGGCCATCGAGGTCGACCGCATCGGAGACGCCGAAATATTGAAACGGACAGAGCAGCCGGCGACTGATCGCGTCAGGCAATCTAATCTCCGCGCTTGTCCGATGGTCGAACCACCGAAGGACATCCAGCTGATCTGACCGCTCTGGCGTAGCGGTCAGTCCTAATAAAATTTGTGGTTGAACATGATTCAGTAACTGCCGGTACGTTGGAGCGGCGGCGTGGTGAAATTCGTCGACGACGATGTAGTCAAACGCATCGGCAGCACGCTGTACGAGGTCGCGGGAATTGTAACTCTGTATCGAACAAAACAGGTGGCTGTTCTGTGTCGGGTCACGGCCCCCGACCAGCAGATCCCCAAAATTCTGATCTCGGAGGACTCCACGGAACGCACCCAAAGCTTGTCGGAGAATTTCCTCCCTATGGGCAATGAACAGTAGCGATGGCTTGCGCTTGGATTCCCGGCAAATGCGTGCGTAATCGAAGGCCGCAATCATCGTTTTACCAGTACCCGTTGCAGCGACGACCAGATGGCGGTGCTTTTGCTGAATCTCCCTCTCGGCCTCCAACACGTCGAGAATTTCTTCCTGGAACGGGTAGGGCCGTAGATCAAATGTGACGGCGGAATCTGGTTCAGCGGCAGAAGCTCGTTCGAGACTGATGGCTTTTCGCAATCGCTCTGGAGCATCTGCTTGGTACGGCTGAAATTCGTTATCCAGCCAATATGCCTCAAACGAACCTGCAATCTTGCTCCACAGGTAAGGCAGTTCGTACTGACTAATCTTCGTAGTCCATTCCAGACCTTCAGAGAGGGCCGCATTCGACAGATTGGCCGAACCGACGTAGGCACTACCAAATCCCGTCTCCCGGTGAAACAAATAGGCCTTCGCGTGCAACCGAGTTCTCTTAGTATCGTAATTGATACGGACCTCTGTGTTCGGCAAATTGCTCAGTTCTTCGATCGCTTTCGGATCGGTTGCCCCCATATAACTGGTTGTAATCACTCGCAGGCGCAGCCCGTTCTTACTTTCGCCGTGAGACAGTTTTCGCAAGTCGTCCAACAGAACTCGCAGTCCACTCCAGCGGATGAATGAGCATAGAATGTCGACCCGATCAGCCGTTGCGATTTCCTTGCGCAACTGACTCCCCAAGCTCGGGTCAAGGCGGGTTCCGGTAAACAAGGCCGAGCGAGCCAGCGGGGTGCTTGGAAGATCCGGTACGGATTCTTGGGGTTGCGCGTGGATCGCCAAAAGTCGACGCAATGGCGTCGCAATGTTCAATTGGTGTGTCCAGTCCTGCCCCAACTCCTCTATAAGTGTGCCAACTATTCGTTCGACCAGCCGCTGCTGCCGCTGGGCCATGTCCCCACCGCGGAACATAGCGAGGCCATTAACCAGAATGTGCTCAAGAAACTGCGCGATGACCGTGTGAGCATCCTCGGCATCAACTGGCGCGATGGCATACATCCGTGGATCAGCCATCGCCTCCAGGTCATCTTGAAGAGCCAACGTCAGTAGTTGGTCATACAGTCCCGGTTTCATCAATCGTAGTTACTCCAACAACCATTCGTTCGTAGTTGCCTCCAGGCCCTAAGAGGGCAAGAAGCATGAGCAAGCGGACAAGTGCGGCTTTGTTTGTGTATATCATTGTGGCAAGAGCAGAGCCATTGCCAAGGCAGGTATCGACTACTGCAGAAAGCAAGTCTAGCAGAGAGTCGCTGCACGTTCACGCGTATCGTTGTCCGCAAGACATCTTTCCTGGGGTCGATCTGGCGGTTGCCTCTTTGCGTTCGCACTACTCTACACAGCAGGGTGGCACAGTCGACGCTGCCCGTGCCTTGCATTCTATCGGGTGCGAACCGCCGGTAGACCATCCACTACGCCTGACGATAAAGACCCTTTTTTCTCAGCCGTTTCGGCTGCCATCCGCGACAGTTGACCAAATGTTCGGCAGTTGCCCCGGCCGCGTGCTGCTCGCTTTGGCAGTCGCCTAGTGAAAGTTATTTCTGCCGTGCAGAAACCGGATCGCCGCCCAGTATTCGCGGTAATTCTCCACCGGCGAGCGCTGTTTCGCCGCCGGAGTCGCTCTTCGGTACAGCGTTTGCCTTAACCTCCGTGGTCGAGACGCTCGACTCGCGGCTACCGGCCGCCTTCGTGGGGCGCTCTTCACTTTTTCCGGAACGAGAATTGGCAACTTTCTTTACTTGAGCGGAGTGGCAAATCTAATGACGCGCTACGGATTTTTGATTGACATGGATGGAGTGATTTATCGTGGAGGGGAACTGATCCCCGGCGCGCAACCGTTTGTGCGGCAGTTGCTCGACGAGCAGGTTCCCTTTTCCTTTCTGACCAACAACAGCCGCTGGACCCGGCGCGACGTGGTCACCAAGTTGGCTCGTCTGGACATTCACGTCGACGAGGCCCATATCTTTACCTGTGCGATGGCGACCGCCCGCTTCCTCGCCGCGCAAAAGCCGCACGGTACGGCGTTCGTCATCGGGGAAGGGGGGCTGTTGCAGGCGTTGCATCAAAACGGCTATGCGATTGTGGACAAAGCCCCCGACTACGTGGTCGTCGGCGAGGGCCGCACCGTGAACATGGAGATGATCGACGCGGCGGTCGAAATGATTCTCGGCGGCGCCAAGCTGATCGCCACCAACCTCGATCCCAACTGCCCCACCGCCGGCGGCAGTACCCGGCATGGCTGCGGGGCGATCGTCGCGATGCTCGAAACGGCCACGGGTTACCGTGCCTTCAGCGTCGGCAAGCCGAGTCCCGTAATGATGCGAACCGCCCGCAAGGCGTTGCGACTTTCCACCGGCGAGACCATCATGATCGGCGACACGATGGAGACCGACATTCTCGGCGGCGTGCAGGTCGGCTACCGCACGGCGCTGGTTCTCACCGGGTCCACGGCTCGCGAAGATCTTGCGCGGTACGCCTATCGCCCCGACTTCGTGCTGCAATCGATCCGCGACCTGTGCGACGAAGCGATCTATCGACGAGTCACCGACTTTGCCCTGGAACAGGCAACAAACGAACCGCCCGTACTTTCGGGCTACTAGCAAAAGCTGGGGAACTAGGACTCGAACCTAGACTAAAGGAACCAGAATCATAGCTTCACTTTTGTTCACCATCGGGATATACTTTGAATAGCGGAGTTTAGCTAGGTTCGGAACCTGCGTTTGAGCCGCAAATAGCCGATTCAAAGGGGCGATTGGTAACACTTCTAGTAACAGTAGCCGGCGCGGGTAGCTCCCGCACAGTCAGTCGTCGTCGCGTACTCACCTTCGCGGCGACGACTGGCAACCGGCGCGAAAGGTGAGAACATGGCAAGAACAAAAGCGGTTGCGGATAGGCTGGCTCCCCTGCGGGCGATGCTTGAAGGGCATGGGCTGTTGATGGAGTCTGACGGCGATGAGGCACTATTGGCGGCACTTGGCTATTGGCAATTGTGGCCAACTATCCTGGGGACCATTACGACCGATGCACGCGACCGGGACGAAGCACGCCATTGTCAAAGGGCATTGGCTGGCGTCATGGTGGCGGCCGAGTCGTGCCTCATTAAGCGAGCCGTCCGCGTGGGCGTCGACTCCGCCGCGATCTGCGGGGCCGCGAGGTACTGCCGAGAACTGATTGCGTCAAACAGCATCCCGCACGGCGACGGCGCGGCATCTTTAGGCTGGCCGGAACTGCTTGGCTCCCGTCGCTACGAACTGCCGGCGGCGCTGCAGGCAGAGATTGAGGACGGCGAGCGGTTCATACGTCTAGTAACCGCGAAGATCGAGATTAACGACCCACAGTCGCGTGATGCGTATTGTTACCAGCACGGCATGGCGGGCGTTGCATGGAATAAGATTCGCGCCGACGTGAATAAGCGGCCACAATGGGAGCCGCTCGATACCGAGCAAAGCGTTCGCAAGGCAGGCGAGCGGCACGCCGCGAAATTCAATCTTCCGCCGATACCGGGGCGAAAAAGGGGCCGACGGAAAAAACGAGCCTAGCTAGGCTCATAATGGCTCATTCTGAATCTATTTCGCATCCAAAATAGCGGCCATACTTCGACCATCACTTGAACACCGTTCAAACCGATGGAGTCGAAGAAAATGGCATCTACCAAAGCGCCCGACCTGGGCAGCATCTCCGCGGATGAAAGCTACCCGCTTCCCGTATTCCAGCGCATCGCGGGCTTGTCCGCCTGGGCCATGCGACAGGCTCGCCGCGACGGGCTTAAGGTTCGCACGGTTGGCCGGCGGAAATACGTCATGGGGCGCGACTGGCACGACCACCTGAGCAAGCAGGAAAGCTAGTCCGATGAACAGCACGGCGACAAAGCAACCAGCACTTCCCCGCGACCCCGAAGCCGAGCGGGCGGTTATCGCGGCAATGCTGATCGACCCGAGCCGCATCCCCGAGGTCTATCGGGCGATCACCCCCGACGATATCTTCACGCCACAATTGGCGACCATCTTTCGAGCGATGCTCACCATCCGCGGCGAGGGCGTCACGCCGGACCCGGTCACCGTCGCCAGCCGACTCCGCGCCGACGGCACGTTGGACGAGGTCGGAGGCACCGCCGCGCTGATGGAGTTGGCAGGGGCCGTACCGTCGGCGCAGCGAGTCATGGAATACGCGGGTATCCTCCGCGCCGTGGCGGACAAGCGCCGCTTAACGCTGCTGTTGGGCAACCACCTAGCAGCGGCGAGCAATGGCACGCCGGCGGCCGACGTGGTGACCGAGCTACTAGCGGACTTGGACGATATGCGGCGAGCCGTCGCCACCGGCGAGAAGCCGCGATATCGGTGGTTCGATTGTGCGGAACTTGCAGCTACAGACTTCCGCATTGACTTCCTCATTGACGGGTACCGTGTCGCCAAGCAGCCGGGCGTCATAGGAGGACCGACCAAGGGCGGCAAGACGACCCTCATGGTTGCGGAAGCTTTCGCCCTGGCGACCGGGCTACCGTTCCTTGGCGAATTCGACGTGCCGGAAAAGAAGCGAGTAGCGGTCATGACCGGCGAGAGCGGCATGGGCGTTATCAAGTCGCAACTGCGGGCGCTCTGTCAATCACACGACATGGAGTTGGCAGACATCGGCAGCGACCTGATGGTCACCGCCGAACTGCCCCGGCTGGAGGACGCCAGCGACATTGACGAACTGCGGGCGTTCATCGCGGACACTGGCACCGAGGCAGTCTATTGCGATCCGCTCTACCTGATGACCGGCGGCGCCGACGCCGCGAACATCTTTGACCAGGGCGCCAAATACAGGCTATTGGGCGACCTGGCAGCCGAGCACGACCTGACCATCGTGGTTGCCCACCATATCAAGAAGAACCGCCATAACCAATTTGCTCCCGCCGAACTTGGCGAACTATCGCACGCGGGTATCGCGGAATGGGTACGGCAATGGGCGCTGGTTGCCCACCGCGAAGCCTACGACCCCGAGAAGGGCCTGCATCGACTCTGGTTGACCATCGGCGGAAGTGCGGGACATTCCAGCCTGAAAGCCGTCGACATTGAGCAGGGGCGGCTAGGTAGTCTCCGTGGGCGATATTGGGCGGTGTCAGTTGCGACACCATCCGAGGTGCAAGCAGCGGAAGCAGACGAACGCGAACAATCCAAAGAGGCTGAGCGTTCCGAGCAGTTGGAAGCCGACAAAGAGGCGATTCTGAAAATCGTGTCCCGCCTTCCAGACCACCGAGGCACCAAGACCGACATTTACGACCGCATGAATCGAAACAGCGCGGCAGCAAAACGGGCGCTTGCAGCGCTACTGGACGAGGGCGGTTTAGTGCCGTGCAAGGTCACCAAAGCCAACAAGCAAAAGTACAGCGGCTATTGCTTACCCCCCGCCACCCAGACACCCGGACAGACTCACCCCGACGACGACTGTCGGGGTGACACCATCACCCACCCCGACACCCCCTTATCTATATAAGGGGTGTCATGGTGGTGGTGGTGACCCCGACCTGAAAGATAATCACCCCGACGACTTCCGAGAGAAAGCCATGAACAATTCAGAAGCACCACCAACAGAACCGGTCATGCCCGAGGGCAAGTATGCCGGTCGACCCCTGAACACAATTCCGCCTGCCCACCTGCGATTGGTGATTGACAGCGCAGCACCTACTGGACTTCGGCAAGCC
>JBGTJT010000076.1:0-7144 GCA_041744995.1 Pirellulales bacterium
CCAAGAAGATCGTTCTGATTACCGATGGCCAGGCCGTCGATGACCGCGCGGGCTTCCTCGATCGCACGGTCGAAGTTGCTGCGTCCGTCGGAGGCCAGCGACATGCTGGTCGAGCCGTCGATTATGATGGCGACGTCCTGAGTGCCCTTGGCCGACCACAGTTTCATCTGCCGCACGCGTTCCGACTGGCTCGCCACGGCGAGCAGCCCCACGACGGCGGCCACCGAGCAGAAAAGAATCAGCCGAGGCAAGCCTTTGTTCAACATCACGGTGCCGACGGCCAGAATAATGGCGCCCAGCAACAGCGCCGGCAGCACCAGCATCCAGCCGAGCGAGGCGCCCACCGGCACGAAGGGCCGCGCCACAGCCAGCACCAGCAGCGCCACCAGCAGGCATCGCAAGGCCAATAGAATGAGTTCCTCGATCTGCACGCGGCGACGGCGGCTGACCATGGAACCGGCCAGAAACCGCATCGCCCCCCACTCGATCACTTTCGCTTTGCGGCGATTGAACAAGTGGATCAAAATAGGAATGAAGATCAGCGCCAATCCGGCAAGCAACAGCGGTTGAATGAACGTCATACTAACGAACCTTTCCTTGTCGACTGGCCAGGAAACCGCTCAAGGCGACTTCAAACGGCACCTTGGTGTTCATCGGCACGTAGTCGACCATCATCTGCCCGCAGGCTAACTCGATGCGTTGAATGAATGCGTTGACCTGTTCCAGGTAGGCCGCCTTGATCGACTGGGGATCCAGTTCGGCGATGGGATAAGTCGATTCCAGATCTCTAAACTCGCTAAACTTCGAGAACGGAAACGACAGCTCCTCCTCGGCCATCACGTGCATCAGCACCACTTCGTGATTGGCGAAGCGGAAGTGATGCAGCGCCTTGATCAACTCTTCCGGGTCGTCGAACAAGTCGCTGATCACGATCACCAATCCGCGCCGGGGGATGCGGGCGGCAATCTCATGGAAGATGGGGGCCAGCGAGGTGTCCTTGCCCGGCTCCAGATCGTTGAGCGATTGCAGGATCACCCGCAAGTGCCGCGCACTGGCCCGCGGCGGCAGGTATTCGCGAATCTCCGAGTCGTAGGTGACCAGGCCGACGGCGTCCTGCTGGTTGATCAGCAAATAGGTCAAGGCGGCGGCCACATAACGGGCGTAGCGGAACTTCGACAGCGCCTGCCCTCCCGTCTTGGCGGCCAAGTCGCCGGTGTACTTCATCGAGGCCGACGCGTCGAGCAAGATCGTCGCCCGCAGGTTGGTCTCTTCGATGTACTGCTTGATGTAGTAGCGATCGCTCTTGCCGAAAACCCGCCAGTCGAGGTCGCGAATGTTGTCGCCCGGCACGTAGGAGCGATGCTCGGCGAACTCGGCGCTGGCCCCCTTGTAGGGACTACGATGCTTGCCGGTGATGAAACCGGCCACCACGTCGCGGGCGATCAGTTCCAGCCGAGAGATCCGGCCCAGCGCGTCGCTGCGCAGCAGCCGCATGTACTCGGCGCCCTTGTTCTCGCCATTTCTTCGATTGATCTTCACGGAGAAACCTGCTCGGGGAAGGATGTTGGTACAAGCTCAGGTGGCCAAGTGATTGCAGTGGTAGCTGTGAGCTGTGAGCTCTTAGCTTTCAGCTTTCAGCTTGCAGCAATCAACCAGAGCCTGTCAGCTAATTGTTCTCTTTCTGCGGGAACTTCGTGCTGCGCACCTCCTACTTGGCCGGTTCGGCGACTTTGACGTGGTCCATCAGCATCTCGACCAGGTCGTCGCTGCTGACGCCGGCGGCCTCGGCGTTGAACGTGGTGAATACGCGATGACGGAGCACCGGCAGCGCGACTTCGCGGATGTCGTCGGTCGTGGCGTGGTAACGGCCATGCAGGATCGCGCGGGCCTTGGCGGCCAGCACCAGGTTGATGCCCGCACGAGGACCGGCGCCCCAGGCAACCAGCTCGCGGACAAAGTCGGGCGCACTATCGTCGGTGGGACGCGAGCAGCGGGCCAGATCGGTGGCGTAGTCGATCACGTGGTCGGCGACCGGCACGCGGCGGACGATGTCTTGCAGTCGCAGAATGTCCTCGCCGGAAAGCACTTCGGAAACCTTGCCGCTGTAGCGGCCGGTCACCTGCTTGATAATCTGCCGCTCCTCGGCGCCGGTCGGATAATCAACCGTCACGTTGAACATGAAGCGATCCAATTGGGCTTCCGGCAGCGGGTAGGTGCCTTCCTGTTCGATCGGGTTCTGCGTGGCCATCACGAAGAACGGCTCGGGCAGCTTGTACGTTTCCTCGCCAACGGTGACGCGATGTTCCTGCATCGCTTCCAACAGCGCGGCCTGCGTCTTGGGCGGCGTGCGGTTGATTTCGTCGGCCAGCACCAAGTTCGAGAACAACGGGCCGTGTACGAACCGGAACACCCGCTTGCCCGTGGTGCGGTCTTCTTCCAACACCTCGGTGCCGGTGATGTCCGACGGCATCAGGTCGGGCGTAAACTGAATGCGCTTGAACGACAGGTTCAGCGCCTGCGACAATGTGCTGACCAGCAACGTCTTGGCCAACCCGGGCACGCCGACCAGCAGCACATGGCCGCGGCAGAACATGGAGATCAGCACCTGCTCGATCACATCCGACTGTCCCACAATCACATTGGCCAACTCGGCCTGCATTTTGGAATAAGCGCTGTTGAGTTCTTGCACGGCTTGAATGTCGTCTTCTTGCCCGGCAATGTTTTGGCTCTGTGCTGTTGTCGACATATCCACTCTCCGAGGTAACAAGAGGTTTGTACATGACCGCTTTCCTGCACTCGCCGACGGCGCGCAGTAACGCACCGACAGATACGTGCAGAAATATCCAACACTCGGCGACACGAGTTCGCCCAGTGAATGAACGGCTAGGCAGGAGGGCGCCGCGTCACGAACGCGGCGACCCGCTGGGGAAGTGCTTCTATTAAGTAGTAGCGCGGCTGAGCGATTTCGGGCGCGAATTTTAGCAATTCTTTGAGGATTGGGGAGAATGTAGCTGAATTCGCCGGAATTCAGACGGCGCCGCAGCACGCGTCCCCACCGCCGGCGGAACTCTTGGCGAGTTCCGCTACGGGTCGCGATTCAGCCTCTGCAGTGCGCCTTCGGCCGCATGCACCGCGCCGAAGGTAACCGCCAGGCCGGCGCCGCGCATGGCCAATCGCACCCGCAGCTCCCGCTTCCCCCGTTTCAGATAGCCGTCGATGCTGCCCACGCTGGTTCCTAACTGGTCGGCCACCTGTTTAATCGTTTTGCCCAGCAGGTAATGCAGAATCAACGGGTCGCGATAGCGTTGCGGCAGGCGTTCCAGTTCTTCATCGAGCAACTCATGCATGTAGTGCGAAGCGAGAGTCCATTCATCGTCGATGACGATCAGCTCTTGTTCGAGCGGCTGCTCGCGCCGTCGGCCACGCTTGGCCGCCAGACGGCGGGCCGTGCGGGTGGCCACTCCATACAGCCAGCTTGCCAACGACTCGGGGTGCTCGATCGAGGCTGCGCCGTTGGCCAATGCCAGAAACGTATCTTGCGCGGCGTCTTCCACGTCGTGGTGATTGCCCAGCGCGCGGCGGCAGATTCGCAAAACCAGTTGGCGATAGCGATCGACCAGAACCGCAAAGGCGTCTTCGTCGCGCCGCGCGACAAACCGCTCCAACAGGGCGGCGTCGCTGGCGGATTCAACCTCCAGCCCCAGGAAATCGGCGGTGGCTCCAAGCTGACTCATGCGCTTGCTTCTGGTGGGCAGATGCGGCAATCTTGAACAGCGATGTTCCGCGACGCAGCGGTTAGCCTAACCGAGTCATCCGCGCTTCGCAACAAATTTCCAAGCAGAAAACTTCCACGCAGGAAGCGATCACCGTCCGCATCCAACTTCAAGCTGCCGTGCTTTGTCGGTTTCCGCAAGCCGACCGCGCATTTTGCGCATCGCAGGCTCTCACGCCGCCTCTGCCGTCTTGCCGCCGCCCGGCGACATTTATAAACTCGTAACGACTCTTCCAATAATTCCCTGGAAGATCAATGCTAATCGATGAAGCGGATCTTCTTGCACGGACGCAAAACAACATGCCTTTATCCATTGACGACCTCCTCGACCCCCAGGAACTGCGACAACTGGAACGGGCCTATGGCGGCTACGACCGCCTGCACTATACGATCGCGTGTAGCAAGTCGACTCGTAAGTTTCGCGGCAAGCGAGTGGAAACCCGTCGGGGCGAGTCGTTGTTCGTGCTGCAGCGCTCCGACGGCCGCATCCTGCTGCATACCAAAGGCAGCTATCCGGACGAGACCTTTCGGCTACCGACGGGCGGGGTCGATTGGGACGAACCGGTCGTCGAATCGATGCGTCGCGAGGTATTCGAGGAAACCGGCTTTAGGGTCCACCGCGAGAAGCTGCTGGCGGTACTGACTTACAGTTTTCAGGAAGGTAAGCGGAACGCGCCCTATGTGACCTACATTTTCCACGTGACCGACATGCCTGACGAACCGAGTCCGCTGGACGAAAGCGAGGGCATCACCGGTTTCCAGTGGCTGCTGCCTTGTGAATTGCAGCCGGTGATCGACAAGCTTGGCAATCTTGCCGAGGAAGGCACAGGCCGCGACGACTGGGGCCGCTTTCGCGCCCTCGCACATGAATACGTGATGTCGTGCGACTGGACCGAACTCGCCCACAGCGCGTAGCCCAAAATTCAACCAACACGCCGTCGACGTCGAAGATTACCGCGAGTTGCATCGGCCGCTATTCCCCTAAACCGCCCGCTTCCGCCTCGCGAAGCCGCTCGTATTGAACCACCGTTTGCTTGTCGGCAACCTGTTTCAGGTTAGCGGCCAGGGCGACGGTTTCCAGCGTGCGAATCACGCGGTCGCACTTGGCCATGCGACGCTCTACGTCCCGCTTCTGCTCGCTGAACTGCTCCATCTCATCGTGCTTGACGCTGAATTTGGAGAACTCGCCGTGCGACTCGATGAACTGCTGCATCTCCGCTCGCTCGCCGGCGAGCAGGTCTTGCGCGGCGGGATTCCAGATGTTCGCCAGTTCCGGCCAGCGGTTCAACAACGCCTTACGAATCGCCTCGCGGGCGGCGTTGAACTCTCCCTCGGCCTTCTTGCGTTCGGCCTCGGCCTTGTTCTTGTCCGCTTCCAACTTCTTCTTCGCTTCTCGCGCCGCCTCGGCGCGTCGGTCGCCCGACAGTTCCAACTCGGCGGACAACTGTTCCAACACCGCCCGCTCAGCCGGCCGGCCCGCGGCCAGCAGTTCGGCGTACGGAGTATCGGCCGAGAGCAATTCCTGGTGGTCCTTGTCGCTTAGCTTGCTTTTGGCCCGCAGGAATCGATCGGAGGTCTTGATGGAAACATCAATGGTATTTGAATGTATCAGCGCGTAGGCGTGCGCGTCCTCGAACGAGACGCGGCCGTCGCCGTCGTAGTCGGGTTGCTCGATCGGCTCCTCCAGCCGCGACTTGCCGCGAATCGCCTGCCAGAAATAGGTGCTGTATTCGTGATAGTTCGCTTCGTCGATGTCAGGCGTGCATCCGGCCGCCACTCGGTCGTGGACGGTGGCGAAGAACCCGCAACGATTGGCCGCCGAGGCCGGCCTGCTTTCGTCCGCTTCCTCGAAGGCGATGTTCGCGTATCCACCCGCAAAGCATTGCACCATTACGGTTATCACCTGTACCTCGGGATCGAGCGTGTCGAGCAGTTTGACGAAGTCCTTGACCTCGATGTGCTGCTGGTTCCACAAATAGAGCTTCGTGTTATAGGGGGCGTTCTTCTTGTCGGAGGCGCTGCCGCCGTGGGCGGTGACGTAGATCAGCAGCCGATCGCCGTCGCCGAGCTGCTTGCCGTGCTCGCTAAACCAGCGCTCGATCGTCTCCTTGGTCGAGGCCGCGTGGACGTCGGGGATGTTGCTGTTGCGATATTCGAAGCCGAGTTCCTTGGTCTGCTTGAACAGCCGCGCCAGGTATCGGTTGAGCGCCGGCAGCCTCGCTTCGTCGTAAAACTGCAAGTCGCGGCCAGGATCGCGGCCGTCGGCGAACAGCACCTGGTGCGCGGCGCCGTTGGGATAACTCTCCGCCAGTAAGTGCTGAAACATCAGCACGTTCTTTTCCAGCGAAACCTGATTGCCGCTGGGCGAATAGCCGCCGCCGATGGTGAGGAAATAATCCTTCGCCGTCGCGGGCAAACAAAGCAGGCTGAGAGCAACAAGGGGGGACAAAGTGGCGCGCAAGACCATCGAGACGCTCCTGGTGGGCACGAGGGGGGAGAATCTTTAAGGTTACCCGGCGAATCGCGGGTGGTCAAACTTGTGTCAAGCGATTCCTGTTGGCTGGATCCTGCGGCTTTGCGAAGGTTGCCTGATTGATTGGAATGGCAGGGCGCACGCTCCTCACTGCTTCTGGATTCCGGCGATTTCAGCTACAGTGGCGGAATGCACCGCCGCTGAACTTTGGCGAATTCAGCTACGTTTCTGCATCCTGACATTCAGTTCGTGCCTCACCCCCTCCCCCGCTTCGATTGCCGCGCCCACTATGTTGATTGGAATTTTGGTATGCCTGGCATCGGCGGTGATCCAGACGCTGTCGTTTGTTTCCTCCCGCCGGTTCATCGTGGCCGGCCACGGCAACCCGTTTCGGTTGCTGGTGATGGGGCACGTGCTGATGGGTCTGCTGGCCGCGTTGGTATTGCCGTTCTTCTGGCATGAATTGCTGCTCGACGTCCCTCGCTGGCTGTGGCTCACTTTGGCGGCCTCGGCGTTTTACCTGTTCGGACAGGTGTTCTTCATGATCGCTCTGCGGCGCAGCGACTCCTCCCGCGTCGCGCCGTTGCTGGCGTTGAAGATGCCGGCCGTGGCGGTCGTGACGATACTCGTCTTGCAGGACGTGATCAACTTGTGGCAATGGATTGCCGTCGGCATTGCCGTGGCGGCGGCGTTTGTGCTCAATCGCATCGGGGGGACGCTTCCGCGGCAGACCATTCTCTCGATCTTGCTGGCAGTGTGCAGCTTCGCGATGTGCGACGTGGTGATCGTCGAGTTGATCGCAGCCTGCATGGAAGACGCCCCTGACGCGACCCGCTTTGCCGCCGCCACCCGCGCGGTCTGCGTGACGTACGTGCTGTGCGGCGCCGGGGCGGCGACGT
>JBGTJT010000077.1:0-7980 GCA_041744995.1 Pirellulales bacterium
CAAGTCCAGCAATTTAGCCACATCATACTGCCCGCCTCGCTCGGCGGCGAAGACGTTCCCCGGTTTAATGTCGCGATGCAGCAAGCCCATCGAGTGCGCCTCTTCCAGCGCCTCGCAGACCTGCTGCAGAAAGAACACGGCTCGTTGCGGCGGCAGCGGACCATACTGCTTGACCAAATCCGAGAGACTCATGCCCGGCAGATACTCCATCACGTAGTAAAAGGTGCCATCCTCGGATCGCCCATAGTCGAATATCTCGACCGTATTCCAATGCGAAAGCTTCGCCATCGCCCGCACCTCTCGCTCGAATCGGGCCAGCACCCGCGGGTCGCCAGCCTTGTCCGGATGGATCAACTTGACGGCACAAGGACGTTTCATCATCTGGTGCTCGGCCAGAAAGACCTCGCCCATTCCACCGGCGCCGATCCGCTCCCGTAGTTTGTATTGGCCGAGTTGCCGAGCTCGGAATTCGTCGCGCCGCAGCCGGCCGATCGTATGCGCGCCGACCGATCCGATGCTCGCACCGATGCCCAGCAACAATCCCCACTCGACAATCAACATCTTTTCGCCGGACAACACTTCCGCCGCGTGTGCGTCGAGGTTCCACAAGACAAATATCAACAGCAAGGGCGTCGCCGCCATGCAGCCCAACACGACGCCGGCACGTCGTAGCGAATTCGGAATGAACAGTGCATAGGTAAACATCAACACAAACCAAGGTGGTACGGGGCTATGCATCATGCCATGCGTCGCGGCACAATCGCAGAGGCTGATCGATTGCATGGCGACGAAGTACACGGCCGGCAAGCCAAACACCGCCAGCTCCTTCATTCGCAAGGTTCTCATACTGGCCGAACACCTGCGACACAGCGAGAACGCCAGCACGCCAAGCATGGCCAGCAAGCCGAGATGCAGGGCGAGCATGAGCTGCTCGGATGCGCCGCTCAGATCGTTATTGAGCAATCGGATCGGCAGAAAGACCGCACCGGCCGCCAGCAGTATCAACGAGGCGCTGCGCAGTCGCTGTCGCAACAACACCTGCGTCTCGCTGGTCAGATGAGGGCCGGAACCTTCCACAAATCCAACCGCCGCGCAAGAGTTCCCCCCTCTGCCGTCGCCAAGGACTGAACTGGGAGAGGCATCGAGCGTGGGATCGGTCGGCCCCAAGCGGGGAGTATCGTCCACCGGGAGAATCCTTTTTCGCGCTTCCTGGAGCAAACAATGACGGCGCCATCCGCCACCATGCTCACCATCATACACGAGCAAGGCTGGGCTGAGAAAGTTCACGCCCATTTTCCAGTTGGCGAAAGCTCCAGCCCGGCGCCGATCACTTGGATGCCGCCCGGCCCTAGCTGTTACGCGGCCCGGCGGAGATTCCGCTGGGCAAGTTGTTGCGCTTGCAAAACCGAAATTCGCTCATAGAAGAATCGTGGCCGCTTCCCTTGCAGGGCTGCTTCACAGCGTTCCACGAAGATCAGCGAGTCGGGAACGAGAATTCGAGGTACATAAAACCAGGCTTGCTGCAGCGATTCCTGGTCCTGATCGTGGCCAATTACCAACAGGTCGGTTCCCACCAGGCAATTGGCCGTGCGGGACATGGCGGCAAAGGGATCGCCGGGAACCAACCGCAGTTTGGCCCCGGTCGCCTTGAGCTGTTGGTGCGCCGACTTGAGCGAAAGTCCGGGCGAAGCCGGGTCGCGGGCTTCAAACAGATCAATTCCGGTATATGCAATGGCGACGTCCGGAAGGCACCGCTGTGCCAGGCGGATCAGATTGACCGACCGTCGGGCATCGCCAATACCTAGCTCGACGATCGTCGCGGGCGATCGCTTCCGCACCGCTCGGTAGACCGCGCGATGGTGCTTGGGTTGGGAAAAGTAGCAAAGCTGACAGGACTTGAGAAAGCTTGCGCGTGCCACTGGAGTGGAATCCTTTCCGGTTGCCAATCTCGCTGCCGGACGCCCATCCTTGAGCCTCGACAGTCGCACTCTCTGTTTCGGCAAACTCTGGGAAGTGGATGGAACTTATTTCCACGGGTTCCGTTTCGGCAATTTCGGTGAACCCCAATCCGCTCGACGTTGCGTTTCGGCAACCTATGTGGATTCTGTTCACCCCCAAGAAGCCGCGAGACGCTAGCACCCCAATCTCCCAGTTTGAAGGGGCAAACCATGTCACCGCCGGTAACCTATATTTCCTCGTTCAACCGGCATCCACCGTTGCCATCCGGAATTCTCCTCGAGAGATCGTCATGCGCCCCATCGGCTTTGTCAAATCGGCTCTGTCGCACCCTCAGTTTGAGATCCTCGAAGACCGGCTGGTCATGTCGGCTCAACCCTTGACGGACTGGTTGCTCGACGACCAGGTCGAACAGCAGACCGAGCACATCGAGCCGACCTTTACCACCGCACATGACCTCACAGGGTGGATCGCCGCGCGCAACGATTACGGCTTCGACGGCACAGGGCAGACAGTCGTCGTAATCGACAGCGGCGTGGCCTGGGACCATGTCGATTTGGGCGGCGGTTTCGGCCCCGGATATCGGGTAGTCGGTGGATGGGACTTTACCGAGGAGAACGACGCCGACCCCTACGACGACGGCCCCGCCGGAGCGCACGGCACCCATGTCGCCGGCATCATCGGTAGTTCGCATGCAGTCCACACCGGGGTGGCGGCCGGCGTCGATCTGGTGGCGCTGCGCGTATTCAACGACACCGGGCAAGGCCACTTCTCCTGGGTCGAGGAGGCCCTGCAATGGGTGCATGAAAATCGCGACGCCTTTGAGAACCCCATTACCACCGTCAACCTCTCGCTCGGCACCATCTGGAACGGAGAATCGCTTCCCGACTGGGCCACATTGGAGGATGAATTCGCCCAGTTGGAGGCCGACGGCATCTTCATCTCGGTCGCCGCGGGCAACGCCTTCGCAACCTACAACGACGTGGGCCTGAGCTATCCGGCCGCCAGCGAGTATGTTGTCGCGGTAGCCTCGGTGGATGACACGGGGCAATTTAGCGACTTCTCCCAGCGCAGCCAACGCGTCATCGCCGCGCCTGGCAGCAACGTCACCAGCACCGTGCCCGACTACGTGGGCAATTTCAATCGGATAACGGACGACTACCTGACGCTCTCAGGCACCAGCATGGCCGCCCCCTACGTGGCCGGCGCGAGCGTGTTGATCCGGCAAGCATTTGGATTCGCCGGCCGCATGGACGTGACGCAGGACGATATTTATGACGTCATGCGTCAAACTGCCGACCTGTTCTACGATCCGGCGACCGAGGCGAGCTATCACCGCTTGAATCTTAAAGCGGCCCTCGACGCGATCATGCCGGCGGACGATTACGGCTCGACCCTCGACGCGGCTCATGAATTGGGCCGCCTGGCGGAGACGAATCCGCTGGCACTGACAGGTGTGTTCAATACGCTGAGCGACAGAGATTACTTTACATTCACGGCGGATGCCACCGGCACGGCAACAGTCGCCGTGGAAAGCCGCGACAACACTACCTTCGCCACCGAGATATTGAGCGATTCGGAAGCGACCTACGCCAACGGCGCATTTACCTTTGACGTGATTGCCGGCAACTCGTATGGATTCATGCTCTCCGCGGGGGGCGCGTTGGGGCGATACGAATTCGATCTTGCCTTGCAGGCGGCGAGCGTCGAGACGGACGACAACATCGGCGAGGACAACATCGGCGAGAAGGAGGTCGCTGAAGACATCCCCGACGACGAGCCGGTTGGGGAAGTCACACCGGGCGACGAAATGAAAGAAGAAAGCCAGGCAGACGTCTTCGCCATTGACCTCGGCCCAATCGATTGGCAGGCTCTTACCGGAGAAACGTGGGCACAAGACGCCTGGTATCGCATCGAGGCCGTTCGCGACGGCATGCTGACTGTGCGGGCCGATTCGCAAGACTTCAGCGATGCAATCCGCGTCGAGATTTACACCGGCAGCGGCGAAGAACTCGACTCCTACTCGACCGGCATCGGCAGTGCGCGGGCCGATCGACTGGTTGCCGCGGGAGATGAACTGCTGGTCCGCGTCCGCGGAGCAGAAAGCGGGGATCTATTGCTGGCAAACATCGTGGAAATCGACGGCGCAGCCGTTACGTTCCACGGCACGGACGCAACGGATCAGATGGCGTTCCGCGTAGGCGCCGAGCATAGCGCGACGGTCAATGGATTGACTTATCACTTCGACGCCTCGCTATTCGATTCGTTCGCTTTCCGAGGAGGCGAAGGAAACGATCGCTTCGACCTGATTGGTTCGCACCGCGACGAAACCGTGCGGATGTCGCTGGGGTCTGTTCAATTCGAGAGTGGTCCGCTGACCGTAACCGCCCTCGACTTCACCTCGCACTACATCAGCGGCAAGGGCGGAACGGATACGGCGATCATCGAGGGAACCCCTGGCGCCGATCGCTTCTACAGCCGCATGTTCCAGTCGTGGATGATCGGAGCAGGGTACTATCATAAGGTGTATCAGTTCGAGAACGTCCAGGTGGTCCCGTCCGCCGGCGACGATCTAGCATACTTAGACGGCCACAACGGCCGCCTGGTCGTCGAGGGACATGCGACTTCCGTAGAGTTTGTCCGGCCCGACGCAACCATCACGATCGGCGCCGGGGCGACCGCTTCGGTGGCTGAGCCGGCGGGGACTGGCGCCTCGCAGGTCGCGATTCCGATAGGCGGCCCATCCGATTTCGCCAAATCGCCGGCGACCGAGGTAGCCGCTGAAGGGAATACGACGCTCTCCGTCGACCCTGGAAATGGACTCCTACCAGCGATGGTCGCTGCAGTTGACGCGTCGGTGGAAGCCCCGCACTCGAATGCGACCAAGCAAGTCGAGCCGCCACCTGAACCGGCCAACCTGAATGTGTGGGCTGATTGGTCGGATTCGCGGGACTCCGAGCAACCGTCAACCGAAGTACCGACCGCCGAAGCATTGGACGCCTATTTTGGACAGATCGACGACTTGCTGGATGACGTCACCGCCTATGCCGAGTGGCTGGCGACCGCCGAAAGCAGATGGATCGCCTCCGATCCAGATTCCTTGGTAGTCGCGCTGCAATCGATGCATCTCTCTGATCTGTTGCCCTTTGTTACAATCGAATAGGAGACATTCGAGCAAGGAACCGTTCCGCATGGGCGAAAAGTTGGCTATTCACGGTGGCTCGCCCACGTTTCCCGATGGTCCGCCTGGATGGCCCATTCAGGACGAGGCGATTGCCGAGGCGCTCGCTCAACTCGCCGCCGATGGCGGCTGGGGACGCTATCACGGCCCCCATACCGAAGCACTCTGCGAACAGATCGCCTCGTACCAGAACGTCGCGCACGTGCGACTCTACTGCTCCGGAACGATTGCCGTCGAAGCCGCCTTGCGGGCGGTAGGTGTCGGGGCAGGTGACCGCGTGCTGCTCGCCGGCTATGACTTTCCCGGCAACTTCCGCGCTGTTGAAGCGATTGGCGCCAGGCCGGTCCTGGTCGAACCAAGCTTGCAAAACTGGTCGTTCGATCCCGCAGCGCTGGAGAAGGCATCACGCTTTCAACCGAAAGCGGCCATTGTTTCGCATTTGCACGGCGGGCTTGCGCCTATGCGATCCATACGCGAAACGGCCGATCGAACGGGGGTCGCGATTGTGGAAGACGCCTGCCAGGCGCAAGGCGCTGTGGTCGACGGCCGCCGGGCAGGCAGTTGGGGACATGTCGGCGTGTGGAGCTTTGGCGGCAGCAAGTTGCTCACCAGTGGGCGGGGCGGCGCGCTATTCACCGATGATGCGGCGATCGCACAGCGGGTTAAGTTGTTCAGCGAACGAGGCAACGACGCCTTCCCGCTGAGCGAAATGCAGGCCGCCGTGTTGCTGCCGCAATTGAAGCAACTCGATGCGCGAAACCACCGCCGCCGAGAATCGGTTCGGCGCCTGATCTCGCTCTTGGACAAGCAAGTGTGGGCAAACGGGGTGCAGCTCGACAACGAACAGCACTCCTTCTACAAACTGGCGTTTCGGTTGCCCGCTTCGGAACCAGCCAAACCCATGCGGGAAGCCTATGCCGCTGCCGCTCGGGCGGAAGGGCTGGCGCTCGATTCCGGTTTCCGAGGCTTCGCGCGGCGAGGGACCGCCCGCTGCGACCACGCGGACGATCTCTCTACCAGTCGGTTGCTGGCCGCAAACACGCTTTTATTGCACCATCCCGTGTTGCTAGCCGACGACTCCGTTGTAGATCGCGCCGCCGGCACCTTCAACAAAATCGCAGCAGGGCTGCACGAGAAAGCTTAGCGGGCATTGCGCGGTGCAAAACCGGCAACTTCGTAGTTCAAATCGAGAGCAATCGCCCGCACGGCGGCCGCGCCTGTGA
The DNA here is from genome assembly GCA_041744995.1 of Pirellulales bacterium. Taxonomy (GTDB): domain Bacteria; phylum Planctomycetota; class Planctomycetia; order Pirellulales; family UBA7805; genus JBBDLY01. The sequence goes on from JBGTJT010000077.1 coordinate 6,361, forward strand.
GGACCGCTCCGTTCTCGTGGCCGCCGTTGGCGGCCCGCTGTCCCCCCGCGTCGGCGGAAACCGGGGTTAATTCGCTACTCTGGGCCAACTCGCCCCGTACAATCTTCACACTTCGCGGCGCGTCGACCGCGATCGTAATACGGTTGCCCGCGATCCGGTTCACGATGATTCGCACGTCATCGCCAATCTGAATGCTTTCGCCCACTTTACGGCTAAGTACCAGCATTTTCTTACCCTTCTTCCCTGAATAGGTTCCGTGGTTGTTTAAAACCGTGGTTGTGTATAGTGAGTACGCCACCGGAAGCGAATTGTTTCAACAGACGCTTGGGATATGGCAATTCCTTTTTGATGCAATTGCGATGCCAATAATCCAGCTATTCCGACAACTAAGGGCACTATGTCCATAACCATATATTTTGAAATCACTTACGCGTCTCACGACAAATCGATTCTGCGGGCCTCTTACACTGTTTGATAGCAGTCCGGCATCCCAATGCGAGAAAGCACGTCTCAGTTTGAGGCGCAGCAAGGCGTTACCGCCCACCCTACAAACAGAAGTCGCACACTATGCGATATCGCCAGGGGCGGAGTAAAACCAAACGAGGCAATAACTCGGAAAGCGAAAACCAGATGTGGAATGAAGCTAGCTATATTTGTGATAGCTGCGGAGAGGAGATCGTCGTGCCGATCGATCCCTCGCAGGGAACCGAACAGCATTACGTGGAGGATTGCCCCGTTTGCTGCCGGCCGAACATGCTGCACATCAGCTTGGAAGCGTCCGGGCGCGCCCGAGTGGATGCCCGCGCCGAGTAACGCCGGCCGCCTGCGCCGCATCGGGCGGCGTTACAGATTGAGCGATTTGTGTCTCGGCTCGTTCACATTTCGTTCATTCACGGCGGACCGCCGACGCGGCGCTCGGCCACTGCTTGTGCCCCGTTTCGAAACGATTTCGGATTCGTTGATCGCGAACTTCGTCACGCAAAATTCGTGGCCACACTGGCCGCACTCCATGGGCGCCACCAGCAACGCGGCAAACATCGCGCCGGTCAAGCCGGAGGTCTCACGCCGACCGGCTCGATTCGACCAACACTTGGGACATTTCATCAAATGCTCTCACAAAAGGCTTGAAACTGCCGACCGCCGGCCGGGAAACGTCGTGATCGGCGACAATGGCATGGTGAATCGACCGAACCGGGGGGAAGACTTTAATCTCGCGGAAAAACTTTCGCAAGATCGATTCTTTTCGATTGCAAGCTATAGAACGATTTCAACCGGAACCAATCGAACCGCTGCTCACGCATTACGATGGTCGCAAGGATCGTAGCGGCGATGGGGCGGGATACCGCCGGCCCCGCCGGCGACGACCTCCGTCTTTCCGGCGGAAATGCCCCATAGGCCTTTGCAGGCGCTCTATAGTTGAAGTGCGGCGATGCCGCGTCGATTGAATCGATTCCACCAACGCGTGAGGCAATTTTCGTGCTCCCACCTGAACAGTCCGCGGTTTGTGAGTCTCCGACGCGAAGCGGGTTCGACGGCGATGACCTCTGGTGGGCGATTGCCGCCCGCCAAGGCAAGGCCTCGCCGGCTGGCGGCGGTGAAGAAAAGCCCGCTCCCCGGCCG
>JBGTJT010000078.1:0-4194 GCA_041744995.1 Pirellulales bacterium
GCGGCGACTATGGGCGCGTGGAAAAGCTGCTCGCGGTGGCGCTGGACCGCGCGCCAGACGCCGAACCGAGCTGGCGGTCGACGGCGCGTGTCTGGCTGGTGCTCGCCGTTGCGATGCAACCCAACCGCCTTGCCGAAGCAGCCGCTCTATTGGAAAAACTCTCCGGAGTCGATCCTGAAGAATGGCTCGGCCTGTCACGCGCGTTGCACGAGGCGGCCGCCGAGGCTTCACCCGACGCAGCGGTGGAACTGGCCCGGTTGCAGTTGCAGGTCGTCGACCGATTGGGCGACCATTCCGAGAAACTGTCGCCCGCGCAGGCGACGCAAGTCGCGTTGGTCCGTGCCGCGGCTCTGGCTAGAGTAGGCGATTCCGATCTAGCCCGCGTGGCCTACGCCCAACTGGCCGAAGACTTGCCCCACGACGGCCACGTGCAAGCAACCTACGCGGAACTTCTGCTGGCCGGCGAGAAACCGGACGACTGGCAACAAGCACTGCTCAAGTGGCGGGAAATCGAGCGCCGCAGTCCGCCGAACGGTACCCGCTGGTACGCGGCCAAACTCGCCCAGGCGACTGCCTACGAGAAGCTCGGCAATTGCCGGCAAGCACTCCGCATCATCGCGCTAACCCGCGTGCTGCATAATGATCTCGGCGGCCCGGCCATGAAGAAAAAGTTCGAGGCAATCGAGCAGCGCTGCGGGCGTTGACTTCTCAAGCTGGTCTTGCAGGCGACCGCTCCCGGCGCGGGCGGTTTATTCGAGGCGAAAATCAAACATAGTAGAGATTTGTCGATTCCCGGGCAGGACGAACAGCGCCCCAAACGGCGCCAATGGCAATGAAAGCTCCGACGAACAGCATGGCGATTGTGATAAACATGATTTGGTTCCCGTGTGTAGATTCCATGTCTTGCGACTGACGGAAGAACTAAATGCACGGGACGTGCCAATCCGAGGTGCATGAAATGCGAAACAGAACATAACTTATTATATTAAAAACACTTATGATTATAAGGGGACTGCTTGAAGTGTCTTCGAGTCGATTCCATGGGCGAATCAATTTGAGGGCGCTTGTATCCGTTTGATGGCGCGATGACAGCGGACTGAAGTGTTGCGTCACTTCTTCTTGCTGTTCTCTTTGACCCACTGCTTGAGCTTCTCAAACAGTTGGCCGGCTTTGCCGGGCGGCTTGGGGGGCGGATTGTCGGCGCTGTTTTGCGCGCGGAGTTCCGCTTCCGCCTTGGTGCGCGGGTAGTGCTCGTCAATGAACCGATTGACGTCGGCCGCCGTGCAGAGCACGCGACTGACCGGCATCGACCACCGCATGGAAAGCTCGTCTTCCAATTCGTGGCTCGCCAGGTGCGGCGCGGCAATCAGCAGGCGGCCCTCGTCCAGCAGCACGGGGACGCACGAATGCTGCCGGGCGGCCACCGCCGACATCTTTTCCAGCAACTCGTCGCGGACGACGATGTCCGTCAGGTCAAGAAACGGCACCCCTTGCGACTCGGCATAAAACTGCATTGCAGTGGTCGAATCGAGCAGTTTCTTCTGCACCACCGCCTGGTGTAGCGGCATGCCCAGCGACTGCGAATATTTTTCCGCTTCGGCCAGTTGCTCCCGGTTTAGCTTGCCGCGACGGGTGAGCAGGTCTTGCATGCTGCCGCTGATGATCGCCACTTCGCTCTGGCGACCCAGCGAATGGTCGTACTCTTCCTTTCGCGCCGCATCGGTCAGGCAGAGCATCGCCTTGGCCAACTCGTTGAGCAAAGCCTGCGACTCGACCTCGTACTCGCCGGTGGCATACTTGCGCACGTGCGCGTTGAGCTTGCGATAGTTGCCGCGAATCTTCTCCGCGTTGTCCTCGAACAGCTTGAGGCGCAGCAGTTGATAATGATTGAGCGGCCGTTCGGGCGCATCAATCTTCAGCCAATCGCGATAGACGTCGAGGTCTGCTGCCATGTTGCGTTATCGAGGATTATGGGAAATGCGGAGTGCGGCGCAAGCGAATTGCAAACATGAGTTAGCGTTCCAACCGCTTGCGCCGCATTCCGCATTCCGCATTCCGCATTCGCTTCGCCTTTCCACCTCATTCCACCACATACTGGTCCGCCAGGGTCGCGAACTGCTGTACCTGTTCGTCGTCCAGGCCGCCGGAGCGTTCGATCTGGATGGTTGCTTCCAGCCCTGCCTCCAGGCTTTTCGCACGGACATGGACGCGGCCTTGCTCGTCGAACGAATAGGTCACCTCCACCGGCGAGCCTTTCGGCAAGCCGGGCGGCAGGCCGGTGATGCGGCAGGTTCCGATACGCGAGCAGGCAGCCGGATCGGGCGCTTCGCCTTGCACGACCTTCACGCTGATCCGCTGCTGATCCGCCTTGTTGGTGGCGAACTTTTGGCTGCTTTCGGCCGGAATCGGCGTGTTCCGCGGGATCATCACGTAGTTCATTTCCTTGCCGCTTTTCGGGTTGCGGACCACCACGCCCAGGCCGTGCGAGTTGACCTCCTCCTGCTTGACACTGGAGAGCAGTTTGTTGAGCCGTTCATTGCGGCCGGCCCCGTCGGTGCGATACTTGGCCTCCAGGATGGCCGCATGGATCGCCGCTCCCTGGGCGACCGAAGTGTGCGGTGAAATGCCTTTATACGGTTCGATGCCAAAAGTCTGCTGGAGCAATTCCGACACGCGCGGCATCAGCGTGGAACCGCCGACCAGCACGATGGCGTCGAGCTGATCCGCCGCAACCTCGGCCTGCTCGAGCACCAGTTGCGCCGTATCGATGGTTCGTTGAAACAGATCGGCGGTCAGTTGCTCGAATTGCGCCCGCGTGACGGTGATCTCGTTGGTCTTGCCGGCGAACCGCGTAAAGATCGTCGTCTGCGGCTGCTCGCTCAGCACGATCTTCGCCTGATCGCTGTCGAACCGCAGCATCTGCACGGCCGACTCGCTTTCTCGCAGGTTCACGCCGTGCTTGGCTTGAAACGCGTCGGCGATCAGTTCCAGCAGACGGTCGTTCCAGTCGACGCCGCCCAGTTGCACGTCGCCGTCGGTCGCCAGCACCTTGAAGTGCGACGGCCGGTAGCGAACCAGTGTGACGTCGAACGTGCCGCCCCCCAGGTCGTAGACCATCGCCAGGCGGTCTTTCTCCTCGGGGCCGACTTCGCGTAGATCGCCTCGCTTCCAGGCGTAGGTCAGCGTGGCGGCGGTCGGCTCGTTGATGATGTCGACCACGTTCAACCCGGCGATGCGGCCGGCGTCTTGCGTGGCCTTGCGGCGGGCGTCGTTAAAGTAGTACGGCACCGTAATCACGGCGTTGCCGATCTTGCCGATCCGTTTCTCCGCGTCCTGTCGCAGCTTCTTGAGGATCAACGCCGAGAGAAATTCCGGCGTGATCTCCTGTCCCTCGAACATCTTCTTGAATTCGGCGCGGCCCATATACCGCTTGACGCGTTCAACGATGTTCTGCGGATCCTCCAAGGCGGCCCGCGACCGCTTGGGGCCGACGATTACCTTGCCCCCTTCGGTCAACAGCAGCAGGCTGGCCGTCTCCGCCTCGCCATCCTCGTTCTCGACCGGCACGGGGTTGCCCTCGTCGTCGAGCATCGCCATGGTCGAGAAGGTGGTGCCGAGATCGACGCCTACGGTGTGGCCTGGCTGGAATTGCATGGCGTGGCTATTCGTCGATGACTTCCTTGACGGGCTTGACGAAGTGGGGCGACTTGCCCTTGTCGGTCAATTCCTTGGCCTTCTTTTCCGCCTGTTTCTTTTGGCTGTATTCGTACAGCGCCACCCGTTTGAGCGACTGGTTGAACACGCCCCAGAAAGCTTTTAGCCGCACCTCTTTGGCCACGGCCGCCTTCTTCTTGCGTTTGGTCTTGGCGACCGCTTTGGCCTTTTTCTTGGGGGCGGCCTTCTCGGCGGCCTCGGCTTCCGCTCGTAACTCTTTACGATTGACGATCTTGCGAGCCATGCTTGCTTCCCATTCGCAGATTAGATTGCCGTCGGCGGAGCGGCCGCGCCGCCGGCGCTAGAAGATGAATCTCACATGATAATCCATACCCCGCGCCACGACGAGGGGGTGGGAGGGGGGGGTGGATTTCGGATTTCAGATTTAGGATTTCAGATTGTGCTTTTCCTGATCCCTGATCCCTGATCCCTGAAATCTGAAATCTGAAATCCTAAATCCTAAATCCCAAATCCTAAATC
>JBGTJT010000079.1:0-4337 GCA_041744995.1 Pirellulales bacterium
TTTTAATTCGCAGAAGGGAGCTAACCTTGAAACTTGTGCTACTGTCGGTGGCGCTTGTTGCCACGATTGGTCTCGGCAAAGCTGAACGGAAAATCCCCATCGAACTGGTTGGGGGAGAGATTGTATGGATAGATCCATTTCCCAAAGGACGGGAGCGTCAAATTCTTTATTTGGAGAATCTGCTGTGTGAGTATCCAACCACAATGGGTGGCGCGGCTGCTTGCGGGCTTGCAGGACATGGGGCAAGTGCGGAACCGGCATTGCGGCGCTGTCTTGAAAAGCCCGACAAAGACGTTCACTACCATGCTGCTAGGGCGTTGGTCGATGGTCTGGCGGCAGGACGGAACGTATTGCCGTCTGAAGCGGGCGCGGGGGGCTGTCCCTACGACGCAGATGTAGTTCACAAACTGGCGGCGGATCAACATCCCAGCGTCCGGGAAGCCGCGAAAGGGGTTTTGACTTTGTATAGGTTAGAGTAGTAGTACCACGTGGCCCGCGAAAAGGCGCGACGCCTTCGTTTGCGTAGCTCATGCCCGCCCTAGCGGCTCGTCGATCCGCTTGATCGGCTGACCGGCTATTACTTGCGTTTCGGGCTGCGACTAGCGATTGCGACGTTTGCCCGCTTCGGATCGAACTTGAACGCGACGCCGTTTTTGTCGAAAGCATTCATCAACGCCCCGGCGCCTTGGCTCTTTTCAAGCTCTCGTTCCTCGGTGTAAAGCGGCGTCATTCGATAAATTCTGATATCGCGACCGTCACTTGCTGTGAAACGCTTTTCTGCGAGTAGCAAGAGCGACGTAAACTCTAGCCCTGGGGCAAGTGGTTGCGGAGGTTCTTCGTTGGCGATGATCGTGAACGGTCCCCCCAGCCACGTGCCGTGTTGCAACGGATACTTGGCAATGGATCGCAGCCAATGGACGGGCCAACCGAAACGCGGATCGGCCAGACTCTTGTCATCCAAGGGCCATTTCGGGGGCAATTCGATGAACAACTCCGCGAACCGAAACTCTTGGCCTTCCGCAGGTGTGTTCATCGGCTGGTGACTCAGTCCGGTGGTGAACAAGATCAAACTGCGGCGTTTCCTGGTTGCAGGGATGGCGTGAATTGAAATGGAGAGATCATCAGGCACGATCTCCCGCAGGGCGAGCGGTTGGATGGGGCCAAACTGCTCCTGAAAATACGCTACGGTCTCCATCTCCGGGCTGGCGTCTTTTCCGGATTGTGTACCGGTTTGATTCGGCATCACGGCGCCCTGGGAGCGCAAATAGTCGGCCACATCGTGCTTGCCACGTGCGATCGCCCAGCTTAGGGCGTTCTCCAGCGGCTCGGGCGGGGGCCCAAAGGTGTACTCGCGATGGATGTCCGCCCCGTGCTCAACGAGCAGCTTGACGAATTCGAGTGAATGCTCGTCGGCATTGATCGCTTGAATCAACGTTCGGTCTTGGTTCGGGTCGGCCCCATGTTCCAGAAGAAACTTCGCGGCGTTGAGGGCACTCTTCGCCATCGCAGACATTAGGGGGCCAGCTTCACCACCACCCTCGGCGTTTACGTCGATGCCTTTGGCTATCAAAACCTCCATCAACACAACGTTGTCGAGGCGAGCGGCACGATGAAGCAGCGTTTCACTGAAACACCAATAGAATTCCACCGCTTCGGGGAACTCGTCGAGCAGCGCTAGTACGCGCGGAGGATCGTTCGCAAAAAGGGCATCGTTCAGACGGCGATAAGTTGCATTGTCGAGGTCTTTATCCCGATCTTCCGGCGGGCGTAATGTAGGCTTCATAGTTGTATAGCACCTTTATCAGTGTGCAACTCCATACGGCATGTTGCTTTTCTTGTCGTAACGGAGCAGTAACAACCTGCTAGGTACCGTTCATGGCTCCCGCGAACTTTCCAGATCCGCGTGTCGCACAGGCCCGGGATGGTTGCAGTCTGGCGCGCCGCTGGCGATGCCCGGCATTATGCCGCCGGGCTGGTGGCCGATTTTGGCTCCCTGCGGCCGGTCCGGGGTGGGCGTTTCGGGCACGTCGTCGCACGTTTGTCGGGTCCAGGTGTCGAGCACTCCTCGCAGCCGCGCGAGCGTGGCGGCGTGTTTCGCCTCCGCGGCCAGATTGTGGAGTTGGTGAGGATCGTCCACCACGTGGTACAACTCTTCCGCAGCGCGGGGCTGCTGCATCACGTCCATCTGCTCGGGCTTGAGATTCCCCTCGTGATACTGTTGCCATAGTTCCTGGGCCGCGGGATAACGTTTGGCTTCGACGCTGAGGTTCATCCGCTCGGGAAACGCATTGCGGATGTAGAGCCAGTCGCCGGTTCGCACCATCCGCTCGTGCGCCTGATAGACGTGCCAATTGTGTTCGGCAAAGGCATAGTCTCGCACGACTGATTGCGGATCCTCCAGGACCGACGTGAAGCTCACGCCCTGGATCCGCGGATCGGACTTCACGCCGGCCAGTTCCAACACGGTTGGCCCGATGTCGATCACGCTGGCCAGCGAATCCGATTTTTTCCCCCGGGCGACCTTCGGTCCGAATACGACCAGCGGCGTGCGGATGCCGCTGTCGTACAGGCGGGTTTTACACCGCGGGAAGGGACGCCCATTGTCCGAGATGTAGATGATGTAGGTGTTGTCTGCGACGCCTTGCCGCTCGAGTTCCTTGCGCAACTCGCCGAGATAATAGTCGCTGCGTGAGACCTCGTGGTAATAATCGGCCAGATCCTGGCGGGTCTTCGGGCCGTCGAACAAGTAGGGAGGCACCTCCACCTGGTCGGGATCGTAGACCGCGGCCTTGTCGTCGATCGACCAACTGCGATGGGCGTCGTAGGAAGCAAACCAGCCAAAGAACGGCTTGTCTTGGGGACGGTCTTGCAGCAACTGGCGCCAGTTCTCTTGACCGCCGGGGCCTCGGCCGCCAACCACCTCATCGAAGGCCTGCTGGACGGCCGGCCCCATATGATTCTTGCCGGCCAGTACGGTGTAGTAGCCGCTTTCCTTCAGGGCCTGGGGAAACATGTACTGGTCCGCCGGCAACGGCGTGTGCAATTCGCTGGCGCCGGTGTTGTGCGGGTAGCGGCTGGTGATGATGCTGCAGCGGCTGGGACTGCAACTGCTGGTGGTCAAGTAGGCCCGGCTGAACAACATCCCTTCCCGCGCCATCCGGTCCACATTGGGCGTCTGCACAACTTCACTGCCGTAGCAACCGAAATCGCTGGCCGAGATGTCGTCGGTGAGATAGAGGATGAAATTCGGCCGCGCCGGGGCATCGGCGGCCCACAATGGCTGAAGGCAACTCGAAAGCGTGATGGCGACGATGACAAAAAGTTGGCTGAGTGTTTTCATGGCAGATCGCTGTTTCGGTTTCATGTTCGAAGAGTGCTGTATTCAAGTCCATTTGTACCAGAAAAGCAGCCTGCACGAAAGGTTTTATGAGAGCGGAGTAATGACGAATGTCGAAATCCGAATGACGAAGGAATGACGAAGCACGAATGACGAACGATGGCGACCCGGTCAACTGCCAGACGTGTTGCGAATAGCGATTCTCGTAACCCTTCAGCCGTCGGAAGTATCAGGATGGGAGGAGAATTTGGCAAAAAGATTTTGGGGCAAAAAGATGACGCCAACCGTATTTCTCAACCTCACCATCGCAGACCACGAGATCGGAATTGCTATTGGGGCCCGAAATCAACAAGGACCCCATATTTTTGCCCCCAAATCTTTTTGCCAGTCCTTGAATGGAGTAAACGCGATGTTGCTCGATCAACATTGTTTCGCCGCACCAACATCCGCCGCAGGCGGTGGCAACATCAGCCGAAGGGCGCTAGCCCCCGGTTGGCGGTGGGTTGCGTGTCACGTTAACGACAACCGTCCGCGCAGCGAACCGGACGCTAGCGCGTGCCGGCTGATGTTGTCGGACGGCACGACGTCTTTGGCCCAAAAAAGTGGCTTGACAAAATAGTGTACATGCGTAACCTTATAGGCGGTACGCTTGTCTTCCCGCTTATCAGGAGCTTTGCCATGAACGCCGCCGCCTTTTCTCATCCCAAGTTGCTCGAATTCGCCGCCGCCGTGCGCGAGTATCTGCACGGCCAGAACTGTCCGCTTGCTCCGGAGACGGCCCATGTGTTGGCCACCGGCATGGTCGACGCCTTGTGGCGGTTCGCCACGCAGTACGCTCCGGCGGGCGACGTGGGCAAACATCGCGACGCGGTCATCGCCCGGGCGGTCGGCTGGATGTACGACGCCGAGTGGCTGGTCGAGCAATGGGTGGCGCTGCGGCTGCTCGACCGGGACGCGACGCATCGGCTGATCGTGCACGACTGGTCGCGGCATTGCGACC
>JBGTJT010000080.1:0-6731 GCA_041744995.1 Pirellulales bacterium
GATTGAACGAATCAACCGGTCTGGCGCTGCGCAATCAGCGGTCGGAACTGCCCGACCCGGCCCAATTGCTCGATGGCGCCGCAGTGCGGCAAGACCACATCCGGGAGATCCTGGAGAGAATCATCAATTTGCGCGAGCGGAGAACGAAGTTCGCCAATTTCGAGGCGTATGTTGATCAGCTTGTCATTGACATGGGCATCAGCGGCGAAAGCGGCGACGGGCACGCCGCACGCGAAAGCGCCCGGAGAATCGCCCGGCAAGAGGTCGACCTCGTCGACGCGCTGCTGTCGGACTACAACACCTATTTCAATGACTTGGTCGAACTGGACGAGGTCCGTCGCCAGCATGCTGAACTGGTCGCGCAGCAGATCGATTACATCGACGAGCGAACTCTCTGGATTCGCAGCAACTTTCCCTTGACGCTGGGCGACTTCTCGCGGGCCGCTGCCTCGCTGGCGGACATGTTTTCCTGGCGAAAGACGACCTCGGTCGTCGCCACCCTGGTGGCGAGCGTCCGCAGTCGACTGGTGCTAAGTTGCTTCGCCGTGATCGTGATCGGGCTGGGACTCTACTTCGGACGCCGCCTGCGGGTGCAGCTTCGCGACATCGGCGCGACGGTCACGGAATCGCGAATGGCCCCGATGCAGCGGACCGGCGAGGCGATCTTGATCACGCTGGCGATCGCGCTGATCTGGCCCTCATTGATCGCCTTGGTCGGCGCCAGCATCAAACAGTCGTCGTTCGCAGGAGATCACGCCCAAGCGGTTGGCGCGGCGCTGTTTCGGCTCGGCGTGCTGCTGTTACCCTTGGAGTTGCTGCGGCACATCCTGCGGCCCCAGGGACTGGCAATGGCGCATTTCCACTGGCCGGAGGCCGTCTGCCAGCGGGGCCGCAATGCGGCTCAGTTCTTGTTGCTGTTCACCGCCCCGTTGAGCTTCTTGGTGATCCTCTCGGCGGAGATCACCGGCCCGTCTTCCGACGATCCCTTGGGCCGGATCGCATATATCCTGATCATGGTGCTGATCGCCTTGGCCGCCTGGCGGTTCATGGGGCCGGGGAGTCCCGTGCTGCGGTGGTTCCGTGCCAGCATCAACGACGTCTGGGCCGTTCACACGGTGCCGGTCGTCGCGGCGGTATTGATCGCCGCACCGTTGTTGCTGGGGGCCGCGGCGGCGCTGGGTTATTATTACACCGCCACCAAGCTTACCTGGAAGTTCACTCAATCGGTATGGCTGCTGATCGGCCTGTTTATGGTCAGCGGCGCCGTCATGCGGTGGCTGGTGATCGCGCGGACGCGACTGGCGCGCAGCCGAGCGCGTGAACTGCGCGAGCAGGCCGTGCCCACCGGCGTCTCCCAGGAAGTGGCTAACGACTCGCTGGACGACCTGAACCTCGATACTTCGACCGTCAGCGCCCAAAGCAAGCAACTGCTGCACTTGGCGGTGTTATTGGGTTTGCTCACCGGTTTATGGATGATCTGGAGCGACGTCGCGCCGGCATTGCGCAAGCTTGATCAGATTCAGATCATTGCCGGCGCCGAACCCGCCGCCGACTCCCCCTCGGCCAATTCGACCACCTTGGGCGACGCCGGCAACAACGGCAACGCCGTCTTGCCGGGGCCGTTCTCGATGCCGTCAGCCGGGACTTCAACAGAGGCCGGCCGCGGCGACGGAGTCTCGCTCGCCGACTTGGGACTCGCCTGTCTGGCGGGGCTGTTGTTCATTGCCTTGCTGCGCAACCTGCCAGGCACCTTGGAATTGCTGGTCTTGCAGCGGTTGCCGATGGACGCCGGCGGACGCTTTGCCGTGACCGCCATTGTCCGCTACGTGCTAATCATGCTCGGCATCATGATCGTGGCGGGGTTTCTCGGCATTCGCTGGTCGAACGTGCAATGGCTGCTCGCCGCCATCACCGTCGGCCTCGGCTTCGGCTTGCAGGAGATTTTCGCCAACTTCGTCTCGGGCATCATTCTACTGTTGGAGCGGCCGATGCGGATAGGCGACGTGGTCACCGTGGGAGACGTCTCGGGCGTCGTCTCGCGGATCCAGATGCGGGCAACTACCATTACTAATTTTGACCGGCAGGAGCTAATCGTCCCCAACAAGGAGTTCGTCACGGGAAGGTTGCTCAACTGGACGTTGAGCAACTCGGTGAACCGCATCTCCCTGACCGTGGGGATCGCCTACGGCTCCGATACGAAGCTGGCCGACGAGACGCTGCACAAGGTGATTGAGAGCCATCCCGAGGTAATGAACGATCCGCCGCCGCTGATCACTTTTGAGTTGTTCGGCGACAGCACCCTGAATTTTGTCTGCCGCATCTATCTGCCCAGCCTCGACAATCGGCTGCGAACCATCCACGAGTTGCACATGCAGATCGATCAGGCGTTCCGCGACGCCGGCATCGAGATCGCCTTTCCGCAGCGCGATCTGCACATCCGCACCATCGACGGCCAGTCGGCGCGGTTGCCCATTTCCACGAGCAACGGCGACCTGCCGAACCCGTCGGAGCGTGTCGAGAGCGGCAATGCGAAATCGTGAGGAATTCCATACCCACTGCGGCGAACTTCGTTCCTTCGGGGTGCGTCTTGAGGTAGAATCAAAGTTGTCGGAACCACGACAACGAAGTGGGTCAGGCGATCGCTCGCCGCTTTGGCGAGAGGAAAGTCCGGGCTCCGTAGGGCAGAGTGGTGGGTAACGCCCACCCGTCGCAAGACGCGGGCAAGTGCAACAGAAAGCAAACCGCCTTGCCGACCAGTTCGGCAAGGTAAGGGTGAAACGGTGCGGTAAGAGCGCACCAGCAGGCGGGGTGACTCGCCTGGCTAGGTAAACCCCACTCGGAGCAAGGCCAAACAGAAAGGATGCGTCGGCCCGGCGCGTTTGACTTTCGGGTAGGCTGCTAGAGGCGCCCGAGCAATCGGCGTCGTAGAGAAATGATCGCCCCGCGCGCCCGCGCGCGGACAGAACCCGGCTTATCGACCCACTTCGTTGTCGCGGTCCGACCTTGCTCTACAGCCTCCCGCTTCAATCACTTCGTTGTCGGCGCCGCAACGAGCGCGCCCGAGCTAGCATGTTGGGGCAATTTCGATTGATTATGCGGATTTTGCGGATTATTCCGGCCGCGCGGCCGATAGAAGGTAGTGCGGTCGGTCTGTTTTGGGCGGCATTTGTTGTTGTCCACGTCCCGATGGGCGAAGGGTCGTCGCGGTTCGCAAAATCTGGCCTTTACCCGGCGAGTGCTTCTGGGCAGAATACCGCCTCGAAACGTTTCGTTTGTCCGTATTCGACGCGGAGGATGCGTCGCGAGGAACCATGGTTCCCGTCCAGGAGTCGGACACGTCCGGTCAAGGAAGACCAATTTATTCTCTCGGCAAGGAGCGCTGAACGTGAAATCCCGCATTCTGTTTACCGCCATCGTGGCAAGTCTCGCAGTGGTCGCCGTGAATGCCCAGCCGGCAGCGGCACAAGCCCCGCGGTCCTCGGTCGGCGGCGACGTCGCCGTGATCGACGTGGCGTACATTCTGAAAAATCACCGCCGATTCGAGCAGGCCAAGAACCAGCTTACGACACAGTTCGAGACGGCCGCCAAGGGCTTGGAAGAGGAGAAGAAGGAAATTCTCCAGATGCAGCAGGGTCTTGCCAAGTTCAATCCCGGCACGCCCGACTACCGTCGCCTCGACGAGCAAGTCACGCAGCGGCAAGCGGACTGGAACGTCAAGGCAAACAAGCATCGCAAGGAAATCCAAGAGCGGCAGGCGTCGATCCTGGCGAACGTCTACGTGGAACTGACCAACGTGGTCAAGCAATACAGCATGCAGAACGGGATTGGCGTGGTGATTCAGTTCAACGGCGAGCCGATCGATCCGAACAAGACGTTCGACACCGCCCAAGCCATTACCCGCCCGCTGGTTTACGTGGCCCCGAATCGCGACATCACGCCGCACATTCTGGGATTGATCAATCAGAACGGGGGCAACTCCGGCGTCAGCAACTTGCCGCAAGGCGTGCGCCGCCAGTAGCTTGTTGGCTGTTTTCTGATCGTCCACTTTCACTGCCAGCAGCAGGAGTCTCGGCATGCCCCACGACGCCGGCCGATTTTCGGCAAGTTTGGGCGTAGTTCCAGCGGGGACGGGCGATTCGTCCCCGGCGAGGGTCAACTGCCAAACGACCATCGCCGATTGCGTGCGGGTCGGTGGCTTCGGCTACTTCAGCGGAACGGACGTCACGGTCGAGTTTCGCCCGGCCAAGGTGGACAGCGGAATCACGTTCGTCCGGCGAGATCTCGATCCGCCGGCGCGGATTCCGGCGCGGGTGGAAAACCGGGTCGAATCGCCGCGGCGCACCAGCCTGGTGCGCGGCAAGGCCCGGGTGGAGATGATCGAGCACGTCATGGCAGCATTGTTCGGCCTGCGGATCGACAACTGCGAGGTGTGGGTCGACGCCGCCGAGATGCCGGGCGGAGATGGATCGAGCGCGGCCTTCGTAGCGGCGCTCGACTCGGTAGGCTGCGTGGCGCAGCCGGCGGCCCGTCCCAAGCTGATTGTCCGCGAGGTGACGCGCCTGGGAGACGACGAGAGCTGGATCGAGGCGCGTCCGGTTCGCGACGGCAGCTTCACCGTGAAGTTTCGACTCGACTATACGAACGCGCCGGCCATTGGCCGGCAGACGGTTCGGTTTCGCGTCACGCCCGAGGTGTTCCGCCGCGAGTTGGCCCCTTGCCGCACTTTCTTGCTCCGCGAAGAAGCCGAGTGGCTCCGTTCGCAAGGATTGGGATCGCGGGTGGGATACCAGGATCTGCTGATCTTCGACGACGAGGGACCGATCGAGAACGAACTGCGGTTCGACGACGAGTGCGCCCGACACAAAGCCTTGGACGTGGTGGGCGATCTCGGCCTGGCCGGCTGCCAGTTGGTGGGCGAGTTCGTCGCGCATCGCAGCGGCCATCGGCTCAACTCCGAGCTGGTCCGCGCTCTGCTGCAAGAAGGTCAGGTCATCACCGACGAAAGAAAATCCGCGTAAGCAACTGCACTCCATTCCCACTACGATCCACAGGCAACAACACAAGTGGCCGCCGGCAATCATCATCCCATGGCGTCGATCGACCCGCGAGCCGAGCTTGACGAAGACGTCGAGATCGGCCCGTTCTGCGTGGTCGGTCCCCAGGTGCGGATCGGTCGCGGTACCCGTCTCGATGGCGGCGTGCATGTGATGGGGCGGGTCACGATTGGCGAGTTCAATCGCTTTTACCCTGGGGCGGTGATTGGCGCGGAGCCGCAGGACCTCGGCTTCTCCGGCGGCGACACGCAAGTCATCATCGGCGACCACAATGTGTTTCGCGAAGGGGTGACTGTCAATCGGGCCACCGAAAAGGAAGAGGGCCGCACGGTCGTCGGCAGCCATAATTTTCTGATGGCCAACTGCCATGTCGCCCACGACTGCAAGCTGGGCAACCGCGTGGTGATGGCCAACGGCACGCTGCTGGCCGGACACGTACACGTCAACGACCACGCCGCGATCAGTGGCAACTGTGCGATCCATCAGTTTGCCACCGTCGGCGAGTACGCCTACGTCGCCGGCCTGGCGCGGGTGATGTGCGATCTGCCGCCGTATATGCTGGCCGAGGGCTATCCGGCCCGGCCGCGGTGCGTCAACGCCGTGGCGTTGAAACGAAACGACTTCGACAATGAAACCATCAAAGCCCTCAACGAAGCCTATCGGCTGATCTATCGCGCCCGCGTGGGCCTCGACCATGTCCGCGAGATCCTCCGCGGCAACGATCAATTGGTGCCGCAGGTGAATCACCTGCTGTTGTTCGTGCAGGCGCAGCAGGAAGGCCGCCACGGCCGCGGTCGCGAGGGACTAAGGAGAGCCGCATGAGCAAATTAAAACTGGCCGTAATCGGCACCGGGCATTTGGGAAGATTTCACGCCAAGTTGGCGGCCGCCGGCGAGGCGTTTGAGTTGGTCGGTATCGTCGAACCGGACGAAGCGGCGCGCAGCCGCGTCGCCGCCGAAGTCGGCGCGCCCGGCTTCGCCGGCATGGCCGAAGTCCGCGACTCGATCGACGCAGCAATCGTTGCAGCGCCTACCTGGTTGCACCATGCGATCTGCATGGACTTGGTGGCCGCCGGCAAGCACGTGCTGGTCGAAAAACCGATCACCTCGACCATCGACGACGCCAATGAACTGGTCGCCGCGGCCGACGCCGCCGGCGTGACGTTGCAGGTGGGGCACATCGAGCGATTCAACCCGGCGCTGACCTCCGTGCGGGATCGGCTGGAATCGCCCAAGTACATCGACGCCGTACGGCACACGCCGTACACCTTTCGTTCGACGGACGTGGGCGTGGTCTACGACTTGATGATCCACGACCTCGACATTGTGCTGTCGATCGTCCAATCGCAGGTAGTCGACGTCGAGGCGCTGGGATTCGCCCTGATGGGCGAACACGAGGACGCCGCCATCGCGCGGCTGCGGTTTGCCAACGGCTGCTGCGTCTCGCTGAGCGCGTCGCGAATCAGCTACGAATCGCAAAGGCGAATGAACGTCTGGCAAGAAGACTCCTTCGTCGCGGTCGATTACGCGGCCCGAGCCTCCCAGGTCATTCGGCCGCATGCTTCGCTGCTCGACGGCAGCTTCGATCAGCAGCAGCTCACGGCGGAAGAGAAGACTCGCCTGAAGGATAAGCTGTTCGAGGAACTGCTGCCAATCGAACTCATCCACGGCGGCGACG
>JBGTJT010000081.1:0-22750 GCA_041744995.1 Pirellulales bacterium
TTTGCCACTTTGATGGCGCCTCGGATGGCACAGCCGATGCGCAGCGCCGCCCTCATCCGGCCTTCGGCCACCTTCTCCCAAAGGGAGAAGGGTATTGCTTCAAATCGCTCCATTGTACCGCGTCATTCCGGGGGCCGATTCCAATAGATATTAAGGTTGTGTGTGTCGCGGCCGGCGGCCACGATGTCGAGCCGGCCGTCGCCGTCGAGGTCGGCGAGCCATAGGTCTTCGGCCGCCATGCCGTTGCGATCGACGAACACCGACTCCCATTTGGTTCGCGACTCATTGACTGGCCAATACAGCTTGACCCCGACTTCGCCGTCATCGTTGCGCTGCCGCCAGCCCGCCACGACTTGATCGTAGCCAAGACCCATCAGATCGCCGGTCGCGACGGCATGGCCTTGATTGAACGTGTCGTCGAGCACCAGCGGTTCGGACAACTCAATCTCACCGCCATCGGACAGCCGTCGATAGAGCACCAGTTCGGTACCATGCCAAGGCTCGATCGTGGCGATGAACGGCGTCGCCTGCTCCGCCGCACCGAGGCGAATCTCGCCTCCATGCGGAATTTGCGGCAGCTTCTGTTTTGTCCACTTGCCATCGGCGTAGGCAATGGCCATCGCCCCTTCCTGGCCGATGTAGAGAATCTCTTCCGCCTCGGTGGCCGGATTCCATTGGCACGTGTCGAAGTTGTGGGTGACGTGCATTGTGTCTTCCAGCAAGGTCGTCTTCCACGGCTGGCGGGGATCGTCCGGCATCTCATAGGCCAACAGCCGCACGCCGACGCCGGCCCCGCCACGGTTGCCGCGGCCGTGCAGCGGCGAGACGATCAACCGGTAGTCGTTCTCCGCCAACCGCAGCCACCGCATGCGATGCACCACCGGCTCGTGGTGCAACTTGACCGGCGTCCACTGCTGCGTGCGGTCCTCGGGCGGAATCAGGTAGAACACGGCGCCGGAATGATTCGTATCGCCGGGATTCCATTCGCCGCCGACGGCGATCTCGACTTTGCCGTCGCCGTTGATATCGCGAGCCGCAATGCAGACATTGTCTCGCTCCGTCAGATTCTCAGCGAGAAGATGCTTTTCCCAAGTCGGATTTTTGTACCAGACAAACTGCTTCTGGTCGGCCAGCAAGATGTCGGGCTTGCCGTCGCCGTCGACGTCCCCGATCGCCACCCCATAGCCAATGCGGACCTGGTCGTCGATTGTTTCGGCCTTGAACTCCGGCGGCTTGACCTGCTGAGCGAACGCCTGGGAGCAGATCAGCGTGCAGGTGATCCACACAAGTCGGAAGACGGCGCCATTCATGGTGCAAATGCCTGCGGATTACGGGAGACGGGTAGCGCAAAGCTGCCACGATTGTAACAGCTTTTTGTCGCAATTTCGAATAGAATCCCGTGGTCGGCCTGCGGCTGGAAGCCACAACCATGCCAATGCCGCCAGTTCTGGCGAGCCGCCCGCGGCTGGAGGCCGCAGCCACTTACGTCTTTTTTGCCGTGATGAAATCGAAGTGGTCGGTAAACTCAAGTATTTCCAGGTCGGCGTGCTTCTGTTCCATTTCTTCCAGACCGGCGGCCAGTTCTTCTTCGTTGAGGCTGGTCAGCGCCGACATGTAGCAGTTGGCGACCATCCGGTGGTAGTGCTCCTTGGGAATGCGATGCTGGTGGTCGTGGCCGTCGCGGTCGACCGAAAAACCGGCCAGCTCGGACAATCGCACCAATTCAATGGGATCGGCGTGCCATTCCAGGCACCGCGCCAGCGCCTTGTCGAACAGCGGATACTGCACGTTCGGCGGCACATGGACCATCAGCAGAATCCCGCCGGAAGGAAGATTGTTGTAGAGGTTCTGAAGCAGGGTTTCGATATCGTTGATATGGTGGATCGTCTCCTTAATCAGCACCTTGTTGTATTCGCCCGGCTTGCGGGAGAACTCCAGTGCATCTTCGACGATCGGCGTGATCGGCACCGTCGGCGGGATCTTGTCGAGCATCTCGCCGAATGGATCGACTCCCAGCACCGGCTGCTCAAACGGGACTTGTTCGAGAATGTCGCGGGAGTAGATGCCCGTGCCGCAACCGATGTCGGCCAGCGCGTCGGCGGGCGTAAGTTCGAGCTTCTCGACCATCTTCGAGGTCAGTTTGCGGACAAAATCGTTCGAATAATGAAGGAACTCGTCGTAGTCTTTTGCAAGGCGGCGATAATGCTTGTCAAGTACTTCCTGCATGGGAACTCCTGTTGGTGTCGGCGTTAGAGATAGGGCTTGTTAGTGATGCTAAAGATAGCGATGCCAAAAACAGTGATGCGAAAAACAGGTAGGTCAAAGATCGGTTGTGCTGGACAGCGCCGCGGTGCTGCGTTTATAAACGAGAATCACCCCGCGCCGTCCGTGACCTATTTGACGACCCAGCAAGGCAGCAAATGATCGACTCGGGTAACGACCACGACCTCTCCGATGAAGTGCTTCGCGCCATCCGCCGCATTCTGCGGCGGACCACCGAACACTCGCGGCATCTCACCCGCGTGGCCGGACTGTCGGTGGCGGGCATGATGTGCCTTAAAGCAATCGACGCCATGGAACCCGACGGCGAGGTGACCGTGGTGGGCGTGAGCCGCGCCGTGCATCTGGCCTCGGCGACGGTCTCCCGAATCCTTGACCGGCTGGAAGCGTCGCAACTCATCGAGCGGCGGCCAAGCCGGCAAGACCGTCGTCGCGTCTGCCTGGTGCTGACCGACACCGGCCGCCAAAAACTGCGCGAGCTACCAGAACCGCTGCAGGAGCATTTTGTCGACCAGTTGCGGGAATTGCCGCCGGAGACGCAGCAACAGATTCGCGATACACTGCAATTGGTGGTCCGCATGATGGAAGCCGACACGCTCGACGCCGCTCCCATCTTGACGCCGGAGCCGGATTTCAAGAGCGCTGACGAATGACGGCGGTGCGATTGAACGAGCATCGTCCACCCGGTGTTAAAGTTTGTCGACCGGTACGACGTCGCGCTCGCCGAGAAACTCGGGGCGAGGGCGCTTGCCGCCGAACGGCGCCTCCAGGCGATTTTCGACACTGTTGAACACCAAGAACAGGTTGGTCCTCGCATAGGGGCTTAAATTGCCGGTGGACCCGTGCATGGTGTTGCAATCGAATACGACCGCCGAGCCGGGCGGACCTTTCGGCGCGACGATCCCCTCGCCCTGTTCGATCAGCAGTTGCATCGCCTCGGCCGTCGGCACGCCGTACTCCTGCTTGCGAAGCGAGTCCTTAAAGTGATCGTCGGGCGTCTCGCCGGCACAGCGGATGTACGTGCGGTGAGAACCTTGCACCAGCATCAACGGACCGTTGAATTCATGATTCTCCGTCAGGTTGATGGAGATGCTTACCGCCCTCATCCGCGGCATGCCGTCCTCGACGTGCCAGGTTTCAAAGTCGGAATGCCAGAAGAACTCCTTGCCGTTGACCGGTGGTTTGAAGTTCACACGCGACTGGTGCAAATAGACCTCGCCGCCGAGAATCTGCCGGGCAATACCGGCCACCCGCGGGTCGCGGCAGACGGCGCGAAACGTGTCGTTGGTGCGATGCACCCGAAAGATCGAACGCACGGCGTTGCCGTTTGGCTCGATGATGCAATCGTCCTCGGCAGGATCGATGGCGGCGGCCAGCCGATTCGCCTCGGCCAACAGCGCGGCGGCCTCTGACGTCGGGAGCAACTGCGGTAACGGTAGATAGCCGTCACACTGGTGTCGCTGCAATTGGTCGTCCGCGAGCGGACCGGGTTGATCGCCCCAGACAACGGGATCCTGCCGTTCGGCGGCTTCCCACCGCGACGCAACACGCGAGGCGTAGGGATCGGCGACTTCGGTAACTTGTGCGTTCATGATGGCTCTCCTTGCTCGGCGAGTGTCATTAGCGGATAAACGCCGTTTTCGTCGTGCGTTTCCGGACCGACCAGCGGCGGATTGAAGACGCAGACCATCCGCAGCCGCGACTCCGCAGTCAGCGTGTGCTTGTCGTGTCCATCCAAGGCGTAGATGGTGCCGGCTTCGATTTCAAATCGCTCGCCGGTCTCTTCCACGACGATGTGTCCCTTGCCCTCAATGCAGTAAACCGCTTCGAGGTGGTTTTGGTAATGCATCTCCGTAGAGGTGCCGGCGTGGATTACGGTGTCGTGCATGGAAAATCCCATCGCGTCGTCGGCCAGCAGTAGGCGACGGCTCGACCAGTTCTCGGCATGAACTTCGCGGTCGGTTCCGGTCAGGTCGTTCAGATTGCGAACTATCATCCGTTTGCTCTCACTCGTCCATTTAATGGTTGTGGTGGATACTCGTTTCAGTTGGCTTGCGATGCCGAGCCGCTCTGACTGGTAGCGCGCCGCGGGGATTCTCCCAACACCGCGTGGGCGCAGTCGGTGAGGATCTCCAAGCCTTGCTCCAGTCCCGACGATGAAATGGTCAGCGGCGGCAACGTCTTGAGAACCTCGCCCTCGGCGCCGGCCGTTTCAATGATCAGGCCGTTCTCAAAACACTGCTTGGAAATCTCTCTGGCGGCCGTTTTGTCCTCGAACTGAATTCCCTGGATCATGCCTCGGCCGCGGACCTCCGCGTCGTACTCGTCGGCTAGTTCCATCAGCGTCTGCTCGATCCGCTTGGCATTGCCGCGGACGCGTTGTTTCAGCTCGTCGTCGCGCCAATACTCTTCTAGCGCCGCGGTGGCGGTCACAAACGCCGGGTTATGTCCCCGGAAGGTACCGTTGTGCTCGCCCGGATCCCACTGATCCAACTCCGGCTTCATCATCGTAACGGCAAACGGCAATCCATAACCGGACAACGACTTCGACAAACAGATGATGTCGGGCGACAGACCGGCCGGCTCGAAACTGAAGAACGGGCCGGTGCGTCCGCAGCCAACTTGGATGTCGTCGACGATCAACAGCGCGCCAACCCGTTTGGCTAGTCCTTCCAAGGCTTTCAGCCATTCGCCGCTGGCGACATTGACGCCCCCTTCGGCTTGCACCGTTTCCACAACGATCGCCGCCGGCGGCTCGAAGCCGCTGCTACTGTCGGTGAGATAGCCCTCGAGCAGTTGAATCGTATCGACGTCGGTACCGAAATAGCCGCAGAACGGCATGTGCGAGGTGTCGGTCAACGACACGCCGGCGCCGGCCCGCTTGCCGGCGTTGCCCGTTAGCGCCAGCGACCCGAGCGTCATACCGTGAAAGCCATTAGTGAACGCGATCGCATGAGCGCGACCGGTCACCTTGCGGGCCAGTTTCAGCGCCGCTTCGATCGCGTTGGTGCCGGTCGGACCGGGAAACATAACGCGATAATCCATATTGCGCGGCTTGAGCACCACCTTGTCCAAGGTTTCCAAAAACTTGCATTTGGCGGTGGTCGCCATGTCGAGCGAGTGAGTCACGCCGTCGCCGGCGAGATACTCAATCAACTTGTCGCGCAGCACGGGATTGTTGTGCCCATAATTCAAGGCGCCGGCGCCGGCAAAGAAATCAATGTATTTGCTGCCATCCTCCGCAAAGAGGTATTCCCCGCGGGCCTTCGAGAAGACCTTGGGAAAATCGCGGCAGTATCCGCGGACTTGTGATTCCATTCGTTCAATCGTTTTCATTTTTTCTCCGGGATGGGGCCTACGCGTACGACCTGTTCTGCTTCGTGCGAATCGTCGCCAAAATCCTCTTGGCAAAATCCGCTCTCCACCACAAACGGCGCGCCGAAGTCTTTCGCCAACCGGGCGAACAGTTTGCGCGACGCTTCATTCGAGGGTGAAACCGTTGCTTCGAGATACCGCACCTGGCGACTCGCCTCTCCGGCGAGTAAATCCAGGAGCAGGTGCCGAGCCAAGCCTCTGCGCCGATAGTCGGCCGCCACCGCAATCTGCCAGACAAAGAGCACTTCCGGTCGGCGGGGAGGGATATAGCCGGTCGCCATCGCCGCCAATTGGCCGTCGATCTCGGCTACGCGGCAAGTCTCCGAAAAGTCTCGGCAGAGGAGCAGATAGCTGTAGCAAGAGTTGGTATCGAGGATCGCCGAGTCGCGCACCAAACTACAAATCGCTGCGCCATCGGCCACTTGGGGTGGCCGCGGACGCGCCAACTTGCACTCCGAATTGTCACTCGCCGTATCGAGACTCAAAACAATCCTCGAACCTGCCAGGCTGCTGCACAACAGTAACTAGCCCGTGGGGGTGCCACGGTCGTCCCGCGTGGGACAAAGGAAACGTGAGGGTAACATTATTTGCTAATACACTATTTGCATTAGCAGTCATTCATTGGGTAGACTCTAAGTCATCAGGTCCTTGGGATCAACAGCCCATTGCGGCTAAACTTGCCGACGCATCTGAAAATCTGGCATCAACCCATTACAAATAAAAGACTTATGAAAATATTTGCTAATCGAGATTACGCCAGTCTGCGACCTGGAAAAGTCAGTATGGCAGGGTTGGGACTGCTCGTAGTTTTGGGTCTTTCTGTCGCTGGGATCTACATTTACTCGTCCACAAGAGGGGAAAGCGGGGGGACTTGGGAGCGCCTGCAGGAGTCCGGCGTGGTTCGCATTGGTTATGCCAACGAGGCGCCATACGGGTACATCGACAGTTCCACGGGCGAGATCACCGGCGAAGCGCCTCAGATCGCCAGGGTCGTGCTGAAGAGAATGGGCGTCGACCGCATCGAGCCGGTCGTCACCGAATTCGGCTCGCTCATTCCGGGATTGAAAGCGGGCCGGTTCGACATCATCGCGGCCGGCATGTACATCACCCCACAACGGGCGCAAGAGATCGACTTTTCCAATCCCACCTACGCGATTGGCGAAGCGTTCATCGTATCCGCGGGCAATCCGCTGGCGCTGCACGGCTTCGAGGACGTCGCCCGGCACGAGACGGCTCGCATCGGCGTGATGGGCGGCAGCGTCGAACACGGCTACGCCCGCAAGCTGGGCGTGCCGGAAGCGAGGATCGTCGTGCTGCCGGACTATCCCAGCGCGATCGAGGCGCTGAAGACCGACCGCGTCGACGCCGTGGCAGCGACCATTCTGACCGCCAGCGATCTGTTGAGAAAGGCCGACAGCACGGAGATCGAGCTGGCCGATCCGTTTACCGACCCGGTGATCGACGGCGAGACAGTCAAGGGCTACGGCGCCTTTGGATTTCGACGCGACGACGACGAGCTACGCCAGCGATTCAACGCACAACTGGCCGACTTCATCGGTAGTCCGGAGCATCTGGAGTTGGTGCGGCCGTTCGGCTTTTCTCAACAGACGCTGCCGGGCGACGTGACCGCGGACGAATTGATTGCCTCGCCGGCGGACAATCCTCCCGCCGACGGGTCCGCGACCCAGTAACAGTCAATGACAGCAGCATTCAACAATCGAGCCGATAGATGGAGTTGCCCCCGCCACTGGATTTACTACCGCTGCTACTGCCGGGCCTGTGGATGACGTTGCTCATTACGGCGGGCGGTTGCGTCGTGGCGCTGGTCGCGGCGCTGGCGGCGGGGCTGGGGCGTCGCAGCCAGGACGTTATCATCCGCTCGGTGGCGACCATCTACATCGAGACCTTTCGCGGCACTTCGGCGCTGGTGCAGCTCTATTGGTTCTACTTCGCGCTGCCGCTGCTGCTTGGCATTCGGCTCGATGCGGTGCTGGTTGGCATCCTCGTGCTGGGACTTAATATCGGCGCCTACGGAGCGGAAGTCGTGCGCGCGGCGATCAACGCCGTATCGCCCGGCCAGCGTGCGGCGGCCAAGGCGTTAAACTTGTCCGACTGGCAAACGATGCGACACGTCGTTCTGCCGCAAGCATTGGTTATGATGCTGCCGCCGTTTGGCAATCTGTTGATTGAACTGCTCAAGAGCACCGCCTTGGTCTCCACGATCACTGTCAGCGATCTCACGCGGGTCGGCATCGAGATTCGAGACGACACCCATCGCACCGTGGCAGTCTTCAGCATGCTGCTGTTGATCTACTTCGCGATCGCTTCGGTGC
The DNA here is from genome assembly GCA_041744995.1 of Pirellulales bacterium. GTDB lineage: Bacteria > Planctomycetota > Planctomycetia > Pirellulales > UBA7805 > JBBDLY01. The sequence goes on from JBGTJT010000081.1 coordinate 7,989, forward strand.
TGTCGGCGGGTATGCGGGCGCTCGAAAGACGGGTGACGCGCGGTCTCGACTACGGAGGTTCCGCATGATTTGGAACTGGGAATTCGCAGTCGCGATACTGCCGATCATCCTGGAAGGACTGGTCGTCACGCTGCAAGCCGTGGCGCTGGGCATGACCATGGCCTTGGCGGTGGGGCTGTTCTGGGCAATCCTGCGACGCTCCTCCCGCAAATGGGTTCGCTGGCCGGCGAACCTGTTCGTCGAGTTCGTCCGGAGCACGCCACTGCTGGTGCAGATTTTTTACATATTCTTCGTGTTTCCCCGCCTGGGCCTGACGCTGTCTCCCTTGACGGCCGGCGTACTGGCCTTGGGCATTCACTACAGTTGCTACACCGCCGAGGTCTATCGCGCCGGCATCAACGCCGTCAGCCGCGGCCAATGGGAGGCAGCCCGGGCGTTGAATCTGTCGCGATTTGCCACCTATCGGCATGTCGTGCTGCCGCAAGCGATTCCGCCGATCATACCGGCCTTGGGAAATTACCTGATCGCAATGTTCAAGGACGCACCACTGTTGTCCGTGATCACGGTATTGGGCATACTGCAAAGAACGAAGAATATTGGCAACGAGACGGGAAGCTACCTGGAACCGATGACGATCGTCGGCGTGGTCTTTCTCATCCTAAGCTTGCTGGCCGGCCTGGCCGTCGGCTGGCTCGATCGGCGACTGAAACTGAAAACCTCATGACCGACGCCACGCCGATCCTGCGGATCGAGAACCTGCACAAGAGCTACGGGGAACTGCCAGTTCTCCGCGGCCTCGATTTAGAGGTTTCGGCCGGGGAAAAGGTGGCGATCATCGGCCCCAGCGGCTCCGGCAAGTCGACTTTGCTGCGAATCCTGATGACGCTCGAAGCGCCGGACGACGGAACCATTCTCGTCGAGGGTGAGACCCTCTGGCAATCTGGGGCGAGAATCGATGAAAAGCAGCTTCGCCAAATTCGCGGCAAGTTCGGCATGGTGTTTCAGCACTTCAATCTGTTTCCGCACAAAACGGTGCTGGGCAATCTGACGCTGGCGCCGCGGCTGGTGAAACACGAGAACACCGCCGAGGCGGAGATACACGCCAGAAGGCTGCTCGAAACGGTCGGCCTCCAAGACAAGGCCGATGCTTATCCCGCGCAGCTCTCCGGAGGCCAAAAACAACGCGTGGCAATCGCCAGGGCGCTGGCGATGGAACCGCGGATCATGCTGTTCGACGAGGTCACCTCGGCGCTCGATCCGGAATTGGTCGGCGAAGTCCTCGCCGTGTTGCGCAAGCTCGCCCGCGAGACCGACACGACCATGCTGATCGTCACGCACGAAATGAAGTTTGCCCGCGACATTGCCGATCGCGTGCTGTTCTTCGACCAAGGAGCGATTGTAGAAGCGGGACCGCCGGAGCAGATATTTACCGAACCGCGACACGAACGGACCCGCGAGTTCCTCGCCACGGTACTCGATAATTGATTACAGTAGTTCCAATTTTGGAATTACTCAATTTCACCAACCACCAAGACATCCCAGCGCTTTAGCAGTCTGCCAGGGCGGTTGGAACAGGAGGAAACGAAGAAAACGGAGAAATGCATGCTCTGTTGACTCTGCCCCGCTCTGTTGCCTGAAAAGTCGACTAAAATTGCAAAAGGAATGCCTGTCAGGTTCGCGCAGGCGTTGATGCAATCTGACACGACGAACCAACCCCAGAACAAACGATGATCACTTTGTTTGAGCAAACTGAGGGAAAAGGAGACAACTGAGAATCCTTTTCTTTGTTTTCTCTGTTCCCTCCTGTTCACAATCCTGACCACATTGACCCTTAAAGCCCTGCCAAGACATCCTATGCCTGTGCGACCATTTATCGACAGCTCGGTATTGCTGTTCATGTTATTGAACCCGTTTTTACTGAGCATCTACCTACTTGATCTGATTCAAGCTTTGCACGGAACCACCTTCCGCCGCGTATTGGCGCGTGGCGCGGCGATTAGCACCGTGGTGTTTGTGCTGTTCGCGCTGGCGGGCGACGCCTTCTTTTCCGAAGTGCTGCACGTGCGGTTCGCGTCGTTTTTGATTTTTGGCGGGATCGTTTTTCTCGTTATCGCAATTCGTTTCGCCCTGGTCGGTCCGGAGGCGATCCGCTCGCTCCGCGGCGAGCCAGAGCAGGTGGCCGGTTCGATCGCCATGCCGTTCATGATCGGCCCTGGCACGGTCAGCGCCAGTATCCTGGCCGGCTCGAAATTGTCTCCCGGCTGGGCCGCCCTGTCCATCATCACGGCCATGCTGGCCGCATCGATCGCCTTGATGGCCTTGAAAGCGCTGCACGACGCCGTCCGAAAAAAGTACGAGGCGTTCGTCGAGCGGTACATCGACATCGTCGGCCGCATCTCGGCGCTGCTGATCGGCACCTTCGCCATCGAGATGATCCTCAACGGCCTCGACCTGTGGCTGGAGCAGAAGTAGTGGGGAGGTTTGAGGTTTGAGGTTTGAGGGTTGAGGTTTGAGGTTTGAGGTTTGAGGTTTGAGGACATTTTCGACAACGAGGGCCGCTTTTCCACTGTGGCTCGGATCTCCGGGAACAACCAAGTCGCCTGTCAGCCGTGATAGTTCGGGGCGAGACGCTTCAGTTCCGTCGCGAATTGTTGTTCGCGTGACCGGTCTCCGTTGGCGCGAGCCACTTGCTGCCGACTAAGCAGGTAAGCCGCGCGTCGATGCGCGCGGACCACCAAGCTCAGGTCCGCCCCGCAGCGACGGCATTCCTCTTGCAGCGGCTGCGCCGCACGGCAGACCGGGCAGCGAAACGACGGCTTATTGGACATAGAACAGGACGTCGTCCAACTCCTCGCAGAGGCTGGCAACGCTCGACGAATCGTCGCCGGCAATGGCCTGCTTAAGGCTCTCAGTCAACTCCAACACGTCTTCAGCGTCTTCCTTTTCCAACGACGACTTCATTTCGTTCGCCTTTTCGAGCAGCGCGAATGCGGCCGGATACCGCAGCGCGGACGATTCCGCGGCGCCGCCCGGCAACGCCTCGGGCGATTTTGCTTCCACGCCATGGTCAGACCATTGCCGCATTCTGGCCGCATCGTCGTCATCGAGCAACTCGGTCGAGTCGTCGAACATCGCGCCCAACCGCGCCCCGGCACGATCTCGCTCGTCGGCCTGGAAGCGGCTCAGGGCGTTGTTGATCGTGATCGCCTGACGGACGCCCGTGGCGGGTTGCGACGCGGTGACGTTCAACGTGCCGTCCAGCGTTAGATCGAATCGGACGACGATCTTACTTCGATCACCGCCGCCTGGTTCCAAGTCCAACAAAAACTCTCCAATCGATCGATTGCGATGAACCTCGGGGTGCTCGCCTTGAAGAACGTGAATACTGGCTCGCTTTTGCTCGTCATGCATGGTGGAATAAGCCTGCTCGTACCGCGCCGGCAAGGGGCTGTTGCGATGGATGATCGGCGAGAAAAACAATCGAGGCCCACTGAAGGACATCCCCTGGCACGCTTCGATTCCCAACGTATGCCCGGTGACGTCGACCAAAATCGGTCCCACGGATTGACCGTCGATCATCGCGGCCTGCACGGCGGCGCCCAAGGCGACGGCAAGATCCGGATCGACCGCCCGACTCGGTTCGCGGAGGAATTCCTCGCGCAGACGGCGCTCCACGAGCGGTATTCTCGTCGACCCGCCCACCAGCACCAAATCGTCCAGTTGGTGGACGGTCAAACCGGCGTCCCGCAGCGCCTCGTCGACGCTGGCGATCGTCCGCTCGACAAACGGTTCGATCAGCGTCTCGAACTCGTCCCGGCTGATGGTTGCCGTGAGATTCAGCGGTTGGCCGTCCTTCTCGGCAATAAATTCCTCCGCGAACAACACCGATTCATCTGCGGAGAGGTGCATTTTCGCCTGTTCGCACGCCTGCAACAATCGATACCGCGTCGAGGGATTCTCGCGCAAGTCGATGCCATGTTCTTGCTGAAAGCGATCGGCTAGGTGATTCAGCAGCGCCATGTCGAGATCGTCGCCGCCCAACCGCGTGTCTCCCTTGCTGCTGAGTACTTCGACGACGCCGTCTTCCATACGTACGACGGAGACGTCGAACGTGCCTCCGCCGAAATCGTAGACGAGAATTTGCTTGCGATCGTGCGAGCCGGCGTGGTAGACAAGCGTGGCGGCGGTCGGCTCGTTGATAATGCGTTCGACCTTCAGCCCCGCCAACTCGCCGGCCTCGATCGTGGCCTGACGCTGGTGTTCGTCGAAAAACGCCGGCACCGTGATGACCGCTCGGCTCACTGGCTGCCCCAAGGCCCGCGCGGCTCGGTCGCGAAGCCGACGCAACAGCATGGCGCTGATTTCCGGCGGCGTGAAGGTCTGGTCGCCCAGCGGCACGGGATCCATGGTTCCCATCCGCCGCTTGATCGAGGCGATGGTTCGTTCGGGAAATGCCGCCAGTTGGTTGCGCGCAACGATGCCCGTGATGAGGCGCCCCGCGGCGTCGAGGGCGACGACCGACGGCAGTATCTTCCGCCCCTCCTCGTCCAGCACGCGAGGCTGCCCGTCAATAATTGCCGCCACCACGCTGTTGGTGGTTCCCAGATCGATCCCAACAATTGGACCTTCCGCGTTGAGCATGGTCAAATTCCTTTCGTCGTTTGGTTTGCTTCGTGCTTCTTTTTACGTCTTCAGTTGCCGACTACGCTGTTCTCCCCGGGCCGGGGACGCAAGTTATTTACGCGGCCACGCGGACGTCGGCGAACCGCAGCAGTTGACCGCGCCAGCGGTAACCCGGCGCGAGTTGCTCGACGACGCGTCCTTCAGGATAGTCTTCGGATTCCACGGTTCCAATAGCGTTCATCGTGTTGGCGTCGAAGATTTCTCCCACGGTGTCAACGCGTTCGATTTGCAGTTCCCGCATAGCGCCGCGGAGCCGCGCGAGAACGAGGTTCAACCCCTCGACTTCCGCCTGTCCGACCACCGAGTCGAAGACCTGATGCTGCTCGATCACGCAGGCCAGCAACGGCCGGGCAAACCACCGCGCGATCGGGTTCATCTGCTCGAATCGCCGCTGAACCGCCTGCCGGTCGACGTCGGCGTGACGCCGGCGGTTGGCTTCGGATTGAGCGATCGTGGCGACGGCTCGGGTGAGATGATGATCAGTCTCGGCGATCAGCTTGGCGAGCAGTCGCGCCTCGTCAGCGGTGTTGCAATCGACGTGGGTGCGCAGCTTCGCTTCCAGTTCGCGGATAAAAGAGACCGCGTCCTGGACCGACTCGATCGCGGCGCGACTCTCCTTGGTCTGTCCTCGCCAATCGTGACGCATCGCGGTGAACGCTTCGACCACGTCGAGCAGTCCGAACTCCGGCGGCGCTTCATCCGGCGACACTTCATCCGGCGGCGCGGCCGAAGCGTCGAAATCGCCGTTCAAATCACGCATCGCTATGATCTTTCTGCTTGTGGTAGTTGTCAGGCCGGTTGCCGAGGCTCAACAGAAAGGCAGGCGACAGCGAAGGAGGCGTGCGGCGCTGCGCCTCGATCGCGTCCGACCAAGTCGGGCTTGCCTCGTCGGGCGGCGCCACGAACCGCCGCGCCAGTGTCAGCGGATCCTTGGCCGCCTCGAAGGCGGCGCGAATCTCGCGAAACTTCTCCGGGTTCCGTTCGGGTGGGAACTGCTTGACCAGTTCCAAGTAACGGGCGCGGATCTCCGCTTCGCCGGCATCCTCGGGGATGCCAAGCGTTTGAAAAGGATTAGCAGCGCTGGACGCTTCCATTCGAGTTCTCCAGGTAAGTTTGATCGCGGCGTCGCAGGCATTGAGCCGTATGACGCCTCTCGCGGCGCGGCTGTCGGCGGCTAATCAGCCGGCAAATTCGTAGTCGGAGGATTCATCCTCCTCGTCGTCCCCAAACATGCTGCTGAACATTTCAGCAGCGCCGCCCCAGCCGCGCGACGAAGCTCGAGCAAGAACGTCGTCCAGCTCATCGGCGAGGGTGACGAACCAATAACGATAATACGCGTCTTTCTCCGAGCGTGCCGCTTCGCGGAGCAGGGCGCCGGTATTGTGATACTCCTCGCCGCGCCAGGGGATGCGCAAGTTGAGAAACCCGCTCAGCTTCGCCGCCGTGAACCTGGGATGCTCCCTAATGCGCGCATTCTCGAACCACCGCGGCAGTTTCATGTCGTAGTTGTCGCTGAGCATGCGGCGTTCCGCGCACCAGAGCACGGCGGCCTGCAAACAGGGGTCGTCGATCCGCTCCAGAACCACCTGGGGGGCGCCCGCCAGACGCGACCACAACTCCTTCGCGAATTTCCCGCCATGCATCCGATAGGCGGGATAGAGCATTTCCGAGCGGTGCAGATCCCAGAAGAATGCGCCCGCCCGCAGCAGATCGTCCAACGGCACACGGCGAAGGTTCTTCACCGCCGCGTCGACCGGCTCGCGAAACGGCTTGAGGTCCGCCGCCGACACCCGCATGCGCTGGGCCGCTGCGAGCATCATGCATGCTTCGGGCAGCGAATCAATGGCGAGGGATGATTCACGAGCGATCTGCTCGCGCCTCCGCTGGAACTCGTCGGCATCGCCGGACCGCAGCGACCAGGCCGCTTTCAGATAGGGAAGCCACTGCCGGGAAAGCCATGCCGGCCAGAGAGCCTCCGCTTGCCGCAGGTGGTCGGAAACCTGCGCCAGCGATGCTTTCCGGCGACTGAGGCGCATCGCCTCTAACAATTGCCACTTCCAGGGCGCGGCGCGCACCCGCGGATCGTCCTGGCGGGACGCCGCCAGCCAGTCGACGTGCGGCTTGGCCTCTTCGGTCCGTTCGTCTTCCAACAAGTGATCGACCAGCCACAATCGCGGCTCGACGTCGTCGGGAAGCGCCCGCGACCAATTGAGCATGACGCGCTCCAACTCCTTCACAAGCGGCTGGCGTCGCGGCTTGGTCAATCGGTCGTTGTCCAGTTTCGCTTCGATCCACTCGACGTGCGTCTGATAGACCCGAGCATTGGCCGGATAGGCCGCCGCCGCCGCCTTCAGCTCTCGGCGAATGGCTTGCGGGTCTTCCGGTTCGCTGAAGAAAAAGTTGAACATTCCCGCGTCGGGAGACTGGATCAAATGCAGTGCTTCGTCCAGATGAATCTGACTGGCAATCGCGCCGCGAAGCGTTTGGGAAAGATCCTCGTTATGAGGAAGTTCCAATTTGAGATACTTGTCGAGTGCCTGTTCGGCCTTGCGCAAGGCCGGCGCATCATTCGAGAATCTCGCGTAATAGAAGAACCTCAGCAGATTATTCCGTCGATCGTGCCGCGGTCCCCTGCAGGCCGCGACGGCCGACTCGAACAGGTCGGAATAGTTCTGGGCGAAGGCCCGCGCCAAGGCTGTCTGCTCCAGACTCGCGACAAGATCCGGCTCGGTGGCCCGATACTCGCGGGCGAATTCCTTCAGCCAGCGGATTTTTGCCGGCCCCACCTTGAGTTCGGGATCCTCTTCCGGAACGCGAACGCCCGCTTCCGCCACCCGCAGACCGGCTCGGTCGATGCGAACGCGCCGCAACAGCTTGCCGTGAAACAGCGTTCGATCGTCCAGCGGAAGACACCAGTCGGCCGTTGTCTCGTCGGCCGGCTTGCTGTTCGCCGCTTCGACGGACAGTCCCTGCAGATCGGTTCGCAGCGCAGTCGTCATGGCGATCGCGATGCGGCCGGGTCGCCGCTCGCGATCGAGGCGGCGCCAATCTTCGTTCGCCGCGTCGGCATCGTTCGCCAGCCAGGCCGCCAGCCCGCGGATGAAAAGTCGCCATGGGCTGAGTGGACTACCTCGGACGATGGTGGATGTGAGCTTGCGGGCTTCCTCGCCGCGCGACTCAAGGGCGTGACGCAGCGCTTCGCGCACAGCAACTACCTGAGCGGCGACTTCCGGCGGCAATGTTTCAAGTGCCGAATCGTCGAAGACGGCAACGTCCTCGGCAAGCTCTCCCTGCCAGGCCACTGGCTTCTGAACGGCGAGCCTCTGCCGATGGCGGGCGTTGACAGCGGGAAAAGCGTCCAGCCCCCGGGGGCGATTGGCAAGTGGTTTCGATTGCTTTTCCTGCTTCTTGCGCTGCTTCTGCTTCTTCCGTGCTCGCTTCTGCTGACGCTGCGCTCGGGTGGCCATAACAATACTCCTTTATTGTCTTGCGATGGCGGATCGCACCGCTACTCCCATAACATACTGGAAGTAAAATGCGATTTGAAGTAGGAGGCAAGCGATTTTGGCACCGCTGTTGCCGTCCCGGTCAGTCCCCCGGCGGCCGTTTCTCAAGCTCGCGGTCGGTGAATCGCCGCATCAGGCCAGGGGCGATAAATACCGTGAACCAATGAAAGAACAGCCCGATTCCCCAGCCCAGCAGTGCATACAGAAACCACAAATGCTGAGGATTCCGCGTGTAGTTGATCGTCGCCAGCAGCAGATTCACTCCGATATAGGCCAGCAGGTGAATATAGAAGCCGAGCTTCATGCCGGCTCGGCGGCGGGCGTCGCGGTGCGAATGGACGTCGTTCATGATAAACCATCGGCCTCGGGAGAGTGTGGGGGCGGAACGTTCATCATAGTCGATATGCAATGTGCCAAGGGACACCAATTGCTGATATTTGCCAGAGCTTTCGCAGCCGACGGCGGCCGAATACACTGACAGGGTCATTCTGCATGGCCGCGGGCCATGCAACCGCTAGAAACCCAAATCGCGGCCGATGCACCGCGAAACAGAAAAGGAAAGCCGCCACTATGATTACCGTAGGCATGAACTATCACGTGATTGAAGGGAAGCAGCAAGATTTCGAAGAGAAGTTCGCCGCCGTGATCGATGCCTTGCGGGCCGCGGAAGGGCACACGAATTCGACGCTCTGGAAAGACGTCAGCGACTCCGCCTCGTACCTGATCACCAGCGAGTGGTCCGACGAGCAGGCGTTTACCGACTTCATCCGCAGCGACGCCTTCCGAGACGTGACCAATTGGGGGAAAGAGCAAATCCTCTCGGGGCGTCCGCAGCACAAGATCTACAAGAACTAGGCCGATTTCTCTCTGCGCTGGCGGTTATTCCCCCTGCACGGGTGCGGTTGGTTGAACATGGTCCGGGCGGCGAACTGCCCGGCGGGATCGTTCAACCTCCAGCAAGTCGAGCCATCGAGCATGCGCAGCCGCCAACAACAGGTGATCGAGTATTTCAACGAAACGCACAACGATTACCGCCGCCTATGGGGCATCGATCGTCACCTGGGAATGCATTGCGGATACCACGACACCGCCCACAAGGCTCACGACGCGGCGGTGACGAACATGAACCGCGTGCTGGCCACCGCGGCCCGTGTCTCGGCCGGCGATCGGGTACTCGATGTCGGCTGCGGTATTGGCGGCAGCGCCATCTGGCTGGCGGAGAACGTTCCCGGCGTCGACGTGACGGGGGCGAACCTCAACGAGATGCAGATCGCGATCGCCAAGCATCATGCTCGTCGCCGCGGCGTGGAAGCCAATGTGCGATTTGAAGTCACTGACTATTCTCGCACGGATTTCGCCGAACAATCGTTCGACGTCGTCTGGGCCTTGGAAAGCATGTGTTATGCCGACAACAAGCAAGACTTCCTGAACGAAGCCTATCGACTCCTGAAGCCTGGAGGACGCCTGATCGTCGCGGATGGATTCCTGGCCCGGGACGACTTGACGGCCACGGAACGGCAAATCGTTGACAAATGGTGTCGAGGATGGGCCATTCCCGATGTGCCGTCGGTTCGACAATTTCAGGAGCAACTTCACGAAGCCCGCTTTCGCGCGATGGAATTCCAAGACATCACCCACGCGGTCGTCCCCTCTTCCCGCCGCATTTATGTCGGCAGCCTGCTGTTCTACCCGATCGGTCTGCTGCTCTATTGGGCCGGACTGCGGAGCGAGCTGCAGACCAGGGGAATCGCCTCCGGCTATTATCAGCACGTCGCCCGCAAGGCGGGACTGGGCCTGTATGGCCTCTGCTGCGCCGAGAAGTGACGAACTTCAGTAAAGCTCGCGTGCTTCGTTGGACGTAATCTTGGGCGCCAGCAGCGTATTGCCGCCCAACTGTTTCGCGCGGCGGACGTCGATGTTGATGCGACCGTTGAGCGGCAGGCCTTCCTCGACGCTCAGCATCTTGACGGTGAACAGAAAGCAGTCGTCGGTCTTGGCGGTGAGCCAGTGAACGTTGTCTCGGTAGTCGGAAACACTCGACCAGGTGCCTGGCCCGGCGTTGGCTTGGTGGAGCGTGTCACGCACGACCAGCGCTTGCTCGCGGTTGTCGAGTCGATCGTAGAGACGCACGTCGAATTCGCCTGAGAGGCAAAGGAACGCGCTGACCATATTGGAATGACCATGCGGCGGCACGGCGTGCCCTTTACGGATGTGGGCGACCTTGACAATCAGATCGCCGTGCGGTTCGGCCTTCGCCGCTGGCGACTCCGGGCTGGGCGCGCCAAGCTCGATGGTATGAAACAACTCGTGCCGATCCGCCGGCATCTTCTCCAAAATGGCCTTGCTCAGCTTTTGAAAGTCGAGGTGCCGCTTCAATTGAGCCAACGGCGTGGACCGGTAAATTTGGTCCATCATTTCCTGCCACTGGAGCGGGCTAATCCGTTGCCGTGCGAGATCGGCCTCGTTCTTGGAGAGGCTTCGCATCCAACCCGCCAGATCGCCCGCTGGCAACACCTCTTCGGCATGGGCGACGCCCAATCGGGCAAACGACAATCCCAGGGCGGAAATCCCCAGTGACTTGAGTGCATCGCGACGGGTGAAGGAATTCATGGAGGGCCACCTTTTGAAGCTGATTTATGAACACGGGACTTGAGGATGAAAGCAACACAGGCTCCCAACGCCGTCCATTCTAACAACCCGCATCGCGGCGGTAAATCGTTTGGCGGGCCGCTTGGAATTCTACCGTTCACCCCCGCCGGCCACCAACAAGCGGGCCATGGTTTGCAATACAATGGCGTCTTGCGGGAACATACCGATCGAGCACCCATGAACGAAACACTCCCCATCCAGGAATTGTGCGAGCACCTCCAGGCCAAGGCTCGCGGGCTGCGATCTGGCCGCCAGTTTTGGCTCGGCATCGCCGGACCGCCGGGATCCGGCAAGAGTACGTTATGCCAAAGCCTGCTGGCCAGGCTGGGCGACTCCGCGGTTGTGCTGCCCATGGATGGATACCACTTCCGGCGAGATCAACTCGATCGCATGCCTGACGCCGAGGAGGCCCACCGGCGGCGGGGAGCACCGTTCACGTTCGACGCCGAGCGCTTCGTTCGCGAACTCTCCGCAGCCCGGGCAACCGGCTCGGGACGATTCCCCTCGTTCGACCACGCAGCGGGTGATCCGATCGAGAACGATATTCAACTACTCGCAGACCTGCACCAAATCGTGATCGTCGAGGGGAATTACCTGCTATTGGACGATGATCCGTGGCGGCGGTTGAGAGCCTTGTTTGATGAATCGTGGTACCTCGACGTCGGGCTCGCCCTGTGCAAGCAACGGGTCGAACGGCGACACATCCGTGCCGGCTGCGACCCTCAAACGGCCCGGTTTCGGGCTGAAACCAACGACGGACCGAACGCGGAATGGGTCGCCCGGACAAGCCCCCAAAATGCGGACCGCATTATCCGCGCCGTTTAGCAAAATTGCCTGGCGATGCGGAACCGGTCTCCCCTGGAAGCGACATCCCGGTACAATCTTAAGCGGATGTTCGACAACTTATCGCGATCGTCTCGACGTTCGGGTCATCGCAACGGTGCGCCCCCTCGAACCATTTCAAAAGCACAGGGCACGCACCTACTCTTACGAAACAATGTATGAACGCTCTTCGGATAATTCAATCATGGTCGCTGGCTCTCGTAATGTTGATACTAAGGGCGACCTGCCGGGTTAAACTTCATGGCGATCCCCGGCCGCAACTTCGCGAGTCCGCGGAGCCTTACATCTACTCGATCCTGCACGCCCATCAAGTCTCCGCCGCCATTCAACGCGAAAAGGGGACGGCCGCCATGGTTTCCCAGTCGGCGGACGGCCAATTGTTAATGCCCGGATTTCGCGTGCTTGGCATCAAGGCCATCCGCGGCTCCAACCGAGGTCGCGGCGGCAGCAAAGGGGGACGTGCGGCGCTCGATCAATTGGTTGTCCACGTCGGCGGAGGATCGCCTGCCTATTTGGCCGTCGACGGGCCGCGCGGACCTCGCAATCACGTCCGTAAGGGAATCGCCGTTCTCTCTCGCGAATCCGGCGCGGCGGTGCTGAATGTGATCATGGTGCCGAATCGCCGCTGGATACTGACGCGGGCCTGGGATCGGCTGCAGATTCCCAAACCATTCTGCCGAATCGACGCTTACTTTTCCGAACCGCTCCGCCCGCACGATTCCGAATCGGTCGAACAATACCGACGCCGCATTGAATCGTCATTGTGCGCCCTGGAACGAGACCACGATCCCGCCGAGTCCGCTAGCCCGCCAATTCACTCACTTGCCCGGCAGAGGCCGGCAGTCGCTCCCTCGCCGTGACAATGATCTATTCTCGCCCTTCTGGCGGTCTGGAAACTGTTGTGACTGATCACGAGTTTCACCAGTTGCGCCACTGAGGCGACGCCCATTCTCTTGGTTACGTTGCTGCGATGCACTTCGACGGTCTTGGTGCTAATCCCCAGGCTTTTGGCGATTTGCTTGGTCAGACAGCCTTCCACGACCAGGTCCATGATCTCTCGTTGACGGGAAGTCAATCCGCTGATTCGTTGCGCGACATCCTTAGCATTGCGCTGCAGATCACAATTCAATCGATCGAGATCCAGAGCTTCGCCGATCGTTGTAATGAGCCGCTTGTGATCGAGCGGCTTATCCATCACGTCGGTCGCTCCTTCACGCATCGCCTCCACCGCCACCGACGTTGTCGCGTAACCGGTGATCAGAATGAAAGGGTGTGGGAATTCCAGCTTATTAACATCTCTCCACAAGGCGAGTCCTGACATTTCCGGCAAGTTAAGGTCTAAGACCAAACAACTCGGGCGTCCCGAGTCATACGCCGCAAGAAACACCGAAGGCAAGGAGAAAGTCTCTACGTTCATCCCCGCCTTCTGAAGGGCGATTTTCAGGTAATTCCTTACCCCCTCATCGTCATCGATCACATACACGACAGCGTTGTCAACCATTCGCACACCTATCGAGTCCAAATCATCACGTTAGCCGTGAAGGAATCGGCCGATCTCCTGGAGGTAACGGCTTGTCTAGCGGTCACTAGGAGCTATCGACCGGCAAGATTGCCGGCCCTTCTAAGGAAATCCCTACGATGTATACTCGTTCAGCATCCTCCGCACCCCAGCGAGCGCCCAAATTGAAGAAGGGTGTCGGCGAATCGTCGCAACGGGGTCGGCCGTGCCCACAAATGACGGCGTTGTTGAATATCCGGCCGTAAGTTCGACATTATATCAAGATAGATGGAATGAAAGTGCTATCGCTGGCGCAAAAAGGCACGAACCGTCTGAATTTCTGTCATCCGAGAGAATCAAGGCACGAGAGTAGGCAAACTGCGGGACGCCAATATCAACCCCTTTCGCACGTGGAATGCAGCGTTTGTATCATCTGTGACGACCCCTTTCCCCGCGCCGCTTCTACTTCGCCCCCAATCTGCTGGTTCCACATTGACGGGCCGGCATTCGTATTCCAGATTCTCCAAGAGGCTCTGTCGATGGCCCAGTTCGTGGTCCAGGCAGTGCGGCAAAAGCGTTTGAAAGGGACAAGATGGCTGAGTTTCTGGCGAGCATCCTGCACCGTTCTCGGTGCGGAGCGATCGTTCGGCTGCGTCGGCGCGGCGCCACCGTGGTGATGGCCGCATTCTTGATGGTCGGCTTGTTGGCGATGCTCGCCTTTGCCATCGACGTCGGTTACGTCGTACTGGTCCGTACGGAGCTCCAAGCCTCCGCCGATTCCGCCGCGATGGCCGGAGCGACTCGGATGGGGGAAACCCAGCAGGCCGTGATCGAAGAAGCCCGCTTCTTCGCCGAGAACAACATTGCCGGCGGGCGCGCCGTGCAATTGAACGACAGTGATGTGGAGTTTGGTATTTGGGACGCCACCACGCGCAACTTCACCGCCACGGGCGAGATCGGCAACGCCATCCGAGTCACGACCATTCGCGACGACGAGCATGGCGGCGACGCGGCGCTGTTTTTCGGACGCATCTTCGGCATGACGGGCGTTTCGCCGCGGGCCTCCGCCGTGGCGATGGCCAACCCCCGCGATATCGCGTTCGTGGTCGACCTGTCCGGCTCGATGAATGACGACACCGAGAATTGCTGGGCGACCGACGCCATCAACGGCGAGTTCGCCAGCGAAGGCTATCCGAACGTCGGCAACCAACTGATGCAAGCGGTGTTTGACGATTTCGGCTATGGAACGTTCCCCGGACGGCTGCAATACGTGGGCGAGCCGTTCGGGCTGAAGCAAGACCAGTTCGCCTACGCGGAGCTGACCAGCGACGTCGGCCCGCTGACCGCGGGATCGGTGCCGGCCAACTATCGCATTTATACCTACGACAACGAGGCGACTCGCAAGGTGAAGGCGTATCGCTGGATGATTGACAACCAGATCGCCAGGATCATGCCCGCCGCGAAGCCGACGCCAAACAGCGCGACGAACTACGCCTACTGGGAAAAATACCTCGACTACATCATCCAGAGCGTGAGTATCCGCCCCCCTCAGCCCCCCAAGCCGTCGACTGGCGGAGGCGGTG
>JBGTJT010000082.1:0-22335 GCA_041744995.1 Pirellulales bacterium
ACGTATCGAGCTACCGTTTGGAAAACGCGAAGAAAGCCAAGCCGAGCGATGCCAAGCAAGCTAACCGCAAAGGGTAGTCGGGCCGCTTCGAAGGGGAATTCTAATTGTCGCTAAAGGAGAGATGTAGTTGTCGCCGAACAGCAGCACTTGGAAGAGCGGCAGCAACAACTCAAGATCGAGATTCGGGCCGGTCAAGCCGCGGTTGCCGAACTGCAGCGAAGTCCGGAACTTCAAAACGCCCGGCGCATCGATGAACTCGCCGAAGACGCGACACGGTTAGGCAAACAAGTGGAAGCGGTCGCGCAGGACGCAACGCAGGCAGACGAGAATCTGGCGCATGGCGAAGCGCAGCAAGAGTTGGTCAGCGAGGCAACGAGCCGTCAAGAATACCGGATGATCCAGCAGTCCGATCACTGCCGGGAAACGGCGGCGCCGGAGGCTCTTCAGAATCAACATCAAGAGATCATCGCCCCATGCCTGACACTGGACGGCGTCGATCAGTTTCCCTCTCGGAAGGCAAAGCTGATGCGTCGTATCGAGACGTATGCGAAAGCGGCTCAACATCTCTCCATGCGGAACAAGGAACTGCAAGCCGCCGGTGCCAAGCTGTCCGAGATCAAGGCGGGCGTTGTGCGATTGGAGCACACGTGGCAAGGCAAGGCGGACGGACTCACAACCGCCCTCGCGCACTACCACACGACTCGCGAGGAACTGTGGACCGCAATCACCGCTTGGTGTGGTCGTGCCGCAATTCTGCAAACATATCTTCCCGCGATCGAAACGTGGGCGGAGCAGTTCGACGCCTGGCCGGCGGCCAGTGCTGAAACGGATCCCTCGCCGCGGATTCTTGGCCCGACCAAGTCGCAGTCGATTGCTGAACTGATTGTGCAGCAGGAAGCGCTACGGCACGAAGCTACACAAATTCAGTCTCAAATCGGGCTGTTGCGAAACGAGTGCCAGCGGCTGGAGGCAGGAGAGCCGATCGAACCGCCCCCTCGAACTCATCGCAAATCGACGGAAGAGTCTGAAGTGGATCTGGGCGTCCCGTTCTGGTCGCTGGTTGACTTTCATCCGGACGTGCCGGCAACTGAACGCGGAAACTGGGAAGCCGCCCTCCACGATGCCGGGTTGTTGGATGCGCGGGTCACAGCCGATGGGCGACTGATCGGCATGGACGATGCATCCACTTCAGTTCAACTAGCCAGCGTGGACATGCAATCGCTGGATGAACCGCGCCAACTCGCCCGGGTTCTGAAGGTGTCGGCAGATTTTCATCCGGCGTGCCAGCGAGGGACAAACGATGTTCTGTCAACGACGGATCGATCGGCCTACGCGGAGACGTTATCACAGCTCCTTACGGTGATCGGCGTGGGACACGAGGCCGGGGAAACTTGGATCGCAGCCGACGGGCGTTGGCGCAACGGGCCTCTGCACGGCAGGCTCACCAAGGAGCATGCACAGTATATCGGCGAAGAGGCTCGCGCTCGCTGGCGGCAATCGCGACTAGGTGAATTGGCTGACGAGATTGGACGGTTCGAATCGGAAATCGCGCAACTGGACGAACGCGTTCGATTGGTCGAGGCCACCAAGTCGCAGATAGAGACGCTTGTCGAGGAGTTTCCCTCTAGCCAACCGCTGGTCGATGCGACCAGCGCGCACGACTCTGCACAAAAACAAGCGGATGAATCATTCACACTTTTGGAGGCGGAGCGAGACAACGAAAGTCGGCAGCGCAATACATTCGAAGCGCTAAGGCAAACTCGCGACGACGAGGCTGCCGACTTTGGCGTAAGCGGATGGGCCGATCGGGCCGACGAACTTGGGCGACGGATCGAGCAATACGTTTCTCAGCTTGATACGCTCGATGCCCGCGTCGATGCTTTTGGCGCAGCCCTCCACCGCCAGCACGAGGCAAATGCTCAGGCTCAGCGCTTGCGGCAGCATGCCCAGTCCTGCCGCAAGCGTCTGGAGGCGGCCAGGTCCGAGTTCGGACAGGCCAACGAGAAGGTTCGCGTACTGCGCGACAGCATCGGAAAAGACGTCGAACAGATGTTAGAGACGCTGGCGTCGGAGCGAAAAGCTCAGGAGCAACGGGAAACAGCGGCCGAAAAACTGACAGACGCGGTCACCGGTGTCAAAACCGGGTTGGCCGTTGCTAACAACAACATCGAGCAGCGTGAAGCTGAATCCAGTGAGTTCGATCAGCAGCGAAGAGACGCCACCGAGGACTTTGCCGGACTCGACCGGCACGGGTTGCTTTCCCTGATCGCGGACCAGATGGAGATTCCCGACCAGCCGTGGACGATGACGACGGCAATCCGGCTGGCCCGGCAGATCGATAACCTCCTCCAGAACATTCCTGCCGACGAAGAAACGTGGCTCACCTCGCAGACACGCTTGCACAAGGCTCACACCGAGCTGCAGCAAACCGTTCTCCTCCAGGACGGGTTGACCGTCGAAATTGACCCGCTACGTGATGGACTGCAAATGGTCAGGTTCGCATTGCAGGGCGAGCGGCTTACACCAACGACTGCCGCAGCCCGTATCGCATCGGATATTGCGACTCGGGAACGGATTCTCGACGAGCGTGAACAGGACACGCTCGAAAAGTATCTGCTCGGTGAAGTGGCCGAAGGTCTCCGCAACGGGATCGCGACAGCGGCGGATCTGGTCGAACAGATGACGGCCGAGGTTTCCAAACGGCCCATGAAAACCGGGATGCAGATGCGGTTTCGCTGGCGTCAGGATGACGAGGGTCCCCCCGGACTCGCCGAAGCATGCGAAGTGCTATCCGTCGATTCCGCCACGTGGTCGCCCGAGGAGCGCGATCAAATCAAGCTGTTCCTTCAACGTGCGATCCGCCAACAGCGAGAAGAGGACGAAACTGGCTCGTGGCACGAACATATGCGGGCCGCACTCGACTATCGTCGCTGGCACCGCATCCTGATCGAGCGCCGAAAGGGCCCGGACGCCAACTGGATTCGTCTGACCCGAAAGACGTACGCCGGCGGCAGCGGAGGCGAAAAGGCGATCGCACTGACGCTGCCGCCCATCGCAGCCGCCGCCGCGTACTATCAAACCGCCGATCCCCATGCACCGAGGTTTATCCTTCTCGACGAAGCGTTCGCCGGCATCAGTTCGGACAACCGGGAAAGCTGCATGGAACTGATCGTCGACTTCGGCCTCGACGCGGTACTAACCAGCGAAAATGAGTGGGGCATGTACCCCGGAGTTCCGCAGCTTGCGATCTGTCAATTGGATCGCTTTTCGGACTTGGGCGCCGTCGTCAATCGAGTGTTTATCTGGAACGGAAAGCATCGACGCGCAGCAACGCCGCGCGAGCAGATCGACAACGCCTTGCTCTTCGCGGAGAATTAACCGGTGTCGGATCCGCTGGTGGAACTGCTGAAAGCCGAAGAATGCAGCCCGCTGCTCTCCCGCCTGCGCAAGAAGGTCCAGCGGGGAGAGGCGCTGACCGGTCGGTGCCGGCTCTCGAAATTGACTCGGGAGCAAAAGGCTTGCATTTCAGAATTGACCGGTGCAAACCGCCATGGCGCCGGCATCACTGTCGATCTCGATCTGTTCGCCCAAATCGTCGTCAATACAGGAAGACTTGATTCGCTTGAAACGCTGGTGCAACTGGCATGTGGCGAGCCATTGCCGAACCTCCGCGCCGCTCGCGACGAACAGTCCGCCGAATGGCAGCGAGTCTGGGAGCACGCGGCACAACGCATAGGTGAACTGAGTTCTTCGCATAAACAGAGCGTCGACGCTGAAGCCAATCGAACCGTAGCTCAAACCGAATCGCTTACCCCAGACTTGCTCAATGACGCCATTACCTCCATGCGAAGGTCCGGCTGGCTTCGCCGATTAACCTCCCGAGATCCGATCAAGGCTACCTTGCTGCTCGATCAAGCATTCGCTCTGCTGAAACAGCTACCCGTGCGTCCCGTTCCCCTATCCGTGTTCGCGGCGAACCATTGCGGTAGCGCGCATGCGCTGGACGACGACGCCAGCTTGGGACGGATCATGCTGAAGCTGCTTGCAAAACGACCAGTGAACGACACTTCGCAGAAGAAGGCGGTCAAGCGGCGGCGCATTTGGGAAAGCGTGGGCATCGTCACCGATGAGTTGTCTTCCACGGTACTCGCACTGAATTTGCCCGCGACTGGCCACACGCTGACCGATCGCCTGTTGCAAGACCACCTGCGGTGCGGAATGCCCGTTCGCCTGACGTTCCGACATCTTCGACTGCATCCACCAACATTCAGGTTGCCCTCGATCGATCGCGAATCGCGCATTCACGTTTGCGAGAATCCCAGCATCCTTGCCGAAGCCGCGACTCGCATTGGAGCAAACTGCCCGCCGATGGTTTGCGTTGAGGGACACCCTTCGCTCGCCTGCTGGGTGCTATTCGAGCAACTTTGCAGCAGTGAGTTTCGGCTAGCCTACCACGGCGACTTTGATTGGGGCGGTGTTCGCATCGCCAACAAGATTTATGCAGCGTTTGGATTCGAGCCGTGGAGGTTCACCTCGGCGTCGTACAGAATTCGCAGTCAACATCACCGAAAGCTGCGGCCTCCGGAATCGGAGGCTTGGTGGGATCCCTCGCTAGCAGAAACCATACGCCGTGCAGGAGTCAGTGTTGAAGAAGAGTCAGCAATCGATGAATTGCTTGCCGATCTCGCCCATTCTTCGCCCGTAGAGCCAACCACCAATGAGTAGTCGCAACCTCCTGGCGGAATGGCATCACCGAACTGTCCGAAAAATGGCGAGCGGTGTTTTTGGCTATACCTGCGCTGAGGGAAACTTCGCAACTGCACCCGGACGTTTCGACCTTGGTCAATTGGCAACCGACTTCGGTCGATGTGACCGAAGCAGCATGGAAATTTGGCCGCTCGTGACACCCGGTCGGTTCGACCTTGCGCAGTTCGCGAGATGCATTTGACCGATGTGCCCGACGCAGTTTACATGAGAGGAGTTGCTGACAACACATGTCTTTCGATCGACACATCTCATGCGGCGATAGCGGCCGATCCAACCAAACGTGCGTTCCACGACCCAGCGTCGGGGAAGAATATGAAATCCCGGTAATTCGTTGCGTTTGACAATCTCCAGCGTCCATTGACAGAAGTGGGCCAGCCATCCGATCAATTGGCCGGCATATCCGCCGTCGGCCCAAACGAGGCTCAATCTTGGATAGTTCCCTTTCACCTTCTCGAACAGCAACTTCGCTCCGTCGCGATCTTGAATGTT
Source organism: Pirellulales bacterium (assembly GCA_041744995.1). Classification (GTDB taxonomy): domain Bacteria; phylum Planctomycetota; class Planctomycetia; order Pirellulales; family UBA7805; genus JBBDLY01. The sequence goes on from JBGTJT010000082.1 coordinate 5,257, forward strand.
GGCCGGATGAACCACCACGCCAAAATCAAGCCAATGGTATCGACAAGGATATGGCGCTTTCGACCATTCACCTTCTTGCCAGCATCATAGCCACGCGCCCCTCTTTTTCGGTCGTTTTGACCGACTGGCTGTCAATGACCGCAGCGCTGGGCGTTGGTTCCCGTCCCTCCTTCATGCGAACCCGCTCGCGAAGCACATCATGGATTTGCTGCCACGTGCCATCCTTGCTCCACCTGCGAAAATACCCGTAAGTCGTGTTCCAATGCTCGAAGTCCGTGGGCAACATCCGACAGCATCCGGTACATGTTCTCCTCGTCCGGCATCATCTTGATCATATCTGTGGCACCGGGCATCTGCTGGGCGACGCCGATGCGACGAAGCTGTCAGGGATCGGGTAAAACCGGCCACGGGTAATCGGATTATACCGGCCACTCTGAGAATGGTGGCTTTGTCGTTTACCCTTCAGCATTTGGTTGCTGGGGGAAACGGATGGCAAAGCAGCTCAGGATGGGCCACATACAGTCGATCATTATGCTTCACCAGTACGGCTACTCGAATCGTAGGATCGCCGAACTGCCCGGAACCCAACACGAGATCGCGGCCAAGCACCTCGACTCCACCGCCGCGGTACCGGCCAAACCCGATCCCCGGGTATGAGCGAGGAGTATCAACAACCAGCACTTGCAACCAGCATCATTACCGATAATAACAGCTAATTGAAATACCGTTCACCTGGCGGTACGAACCCGATCCGAGGTGGCCGGTTTCAACCCGATCACTGACAACCGGCGGATGAGCATGGCAAGCAACCTCTCCCAGCTTCCTGGGCGCAACCCTGGGAATCGGGGCCCGGGCCGCTACAATCGACTTCGGTTTGGACCACCCAGTTGCCTTCCTTTTCCAATCGGCGGCACAATATGGCAAACGCAGCACCTGCCAAGACATCAAAGCGGAAAATTTCGGACCGTCCGACGGACGATATTGCCTGGCTGGCAGCAGAAAAGGATTACGAGCTGGGACTCATTCGCGGCAAACTAGCCTGTCGATGCCCCAAAGGCAAGAAACTGGCCTCCGTTCCCAAATGGCTTAAAGAGACCGACTTGGCCGAACAACTCAAGGCGACGTGCGAATGGCTGGACGAGCATCGCACCGAGTGCCTGCGGCAGATCGAGCTCTGGATGCTGCGTACATTGCCGGTACCCCGCGATGTGCTGCTTGCCATCTGGCCCGATCCTGACTGGAGCGACATGCTCCGCAATCTAGTGGTCGTGCCGATTCAGGGTAAAGGCAGGTTGACCGTCGAGCAGACCGGATTGCTTCGCGATATTGATGCCAAGAAGGGGATCGGCGTTGTCGACCGCGACGGCGAAACGCACTGGATCAAGGCCGCGCAAATCTTGATTCCGCATCCGATTCTGATCGACGGCCTGGATGATCTGCGAGAGATCGCTGCGGACATGCAGTTCACACAGGCGGTCGAGCAACTCTTCCGGCCCATCTTCACCGCGACCGGAAAACAGAAAGAGTCCAGCCGCATTCTAGACTTCGGCAACGGCAAGTTTGAACAACTGAACTTCGCCACGTCACTTTGCAAACGACTCGGCTATCCGGTCCGCGGCGGTTACGCCTGCAATCGGGTTTGGGAAGATGGCAAGCCGCTGGAAGCCCGCTATTGGGTTGGTGACGACTATCCCGAAGGTGAAACCTACACGGGGGAATTGATCTTCGTCGATCCCGAGCAGCAACCACAGCCGATCTCCGAGGTCGGTCCAGTCACCTTCAGTGAAGGGATCCGCATGGCATCCCAGATTTACGCTAAGCGTTCGGTCGAAAAGGAAAAGGAGACGGAGCGATGAGCAGTGCTGCCTTGGAAATGGAAGCTGGCGGACTCGTTCCGACGAAGGCCAAGGTCGATGAGGCCGCCGCGGAAACCGTGGTCGCCCGAAGCTATCGTCATCCGGCGCTGGGTGATCGGCCGGTGATCCGACTGGCGTCCGACCGACTCGGCGAAGCCGAAGACCTGGCAATGGAGTTTCTCGGCTTCGAGTCGCCGGAGGTATCGCTGCCGCTCGCCAAGCAACAGCGGCGAAGCCTGAACTTTGCCGCCTGGGCGTTGATCAACGACCCGAATAATGCGCGTTTTGCCTTGGATCTCGTCAAGCAGATGAAAGCCGCCGCGCGTCGAGCGAAGAGCAAGCCAGGACATGCCTGGGACGCTTACACCGAGATGTCGCAGGAATTGGGCCGTTCGGCCAGACACTTTCTGCCGCCATTCTGGGAAGAGGTCGGCAAAACTTACAAAGATCTGGGCAATCAGAACTACGCCGGACGTTCGCTGAACAAGTCGCTGCAGGCAGAACGCGTGCATGCGTTGGAGTCGGACCGCGCCCGGCGGCGTGACGTGGTGCTGGAGTTTGTGTTGGGTGGCTGCCTGGCAGGCAAGGCGCTGTCGGAATACGCAAAGGACTTACAGGACCAGTACCCTGCGGAAGAAGCCTATGCAATCTTTCGTGATCTGTGCGTTCGCCGCACGCGCGGCGGGATGGCTCCCTGGGCAGCAATGCCGAAGGACTTTCTGACGATGGCCAAGGGGGCGTCGCTGGATGCCGACGCCGAGTTGGAGCAGTGGCTGGAAGAAGTCATTGACACACCCGCCATGGGCCGCGCTGCCAATCAGTTCTGGAAAGGTTGTAGCAAGCATTGCAAGCGGATCGTCGCGCGCAATCCCGCCTTCGCGGTCGGGCTGCTGCGGCATACGCGCCCCGAGGAACGCTACTATGGCGAAAGCAAGACAGGCCCCTGGCTGGAGCTGCTCGAAGACTGGGGCGTGTTTGAATATTTATGGGAGGATGAGCATAAGGGAGCACCGAAGCTTGGCGAGCCGGTCGCCGCCTGGTTCGGCCGCCTGATCCGCGATCAGGTTCCGGTGACCGACCAGTTGCTTGAAATGTTGAAGAATCTCGTGCCGCGGTTGAAGCAGGAGAAGCATTTCTTGCAGGTGTTGAAGCCGGGCAGATGGCGTTCGGACACGGTGGATGTCGACGTGCTCGAAGCCTGCCTGACGCACGGGGTGGTCGTCGACGACTTGCCCGAGAATGCCACGATCACATTTAATGGTTGGCTAGCCGCCGAGCCGACGCACGCACTTCGTAACCAGGACGTCGAGCATGCCTGGCAGGAGAAACGATTCCGGCCTAACCTGCTGGCCGCGATGGACGAAGCGCTGAAATGTCGCGGCGGCACGTCCGACCGGGGCTACCGAACCTCATCCTGGCCGCGACGGGCGTTTCCGCTGGCCGCTGCAGACAGACCTGCGATCAAAAAGTTGTGGTATGCCCACACTGCCAACGTGATCGACCAGCTCGTGGGCACCGGTTTGCCCAGTTTCGACAACGCCAGCGCCCGACTGCGCGCCACGCTGTGGCCCGATACGCTACGGTTGTTCCCCGATCTGGCCGAACGCATTCAGGCAATCCACCCCACCGAGATGTTGCAACGTACGCTGCAAGCTGGGGTCATCGACGAATATGGCCTGCCGGCGTTGGAAAGCTTGATCGACGACGGCAAAATCAAGATTCAGCAGGAACGTTATGGCAGCAGCAATACCGAACTGACTTTTCCGGATATTGTGATCTGGGACAAGGTCTACGCCTACATCATCCGTGGCGATGGCTCCCACGAACAACGCGAGTTGCATGTACCCAAGGGGTGCGAAACGACGTCGGTCGTTCCGGTCGCCGACGATGTGGCGGTGTCCTACCGCGACAAGCACTGGAAGCCCTATTTCCATTGGCTGAGCAATCCCAGCGAGAAACATGATGCTGAGCGAGCTTACTATTTCGGTGGCCGGGCAGTCCGCTTTGCGACGCCTCTTGCCGACGGAAGTGTATACTTCGGCAAACACGCCTGCCGCCCCGGCGACAAGGAACCGCCCGCCGACTCGATCTACTTCCATGACGGCGAGCGTTTCTGGCAATACGAGAACCAGCACGACCCCACGACCGGCGACACGAGCTGGACGGTGTATGAGGTCGATCCGCAGACTGGCAAGTCGATCCGGAAAAGCGTGCCGCCGTGGTTCGAGAAGAGTGGCGCCGACGAGATCCTGCTTTACAACTCCGAGTTAATTCCCGCACCGCCCGGTACGGAGAACTCACCATTGGGCGTCAAGGACGGCCTGCTCGGTTGGCGGACGTTCAAGCGCCGAGACGGTTCCTTCTACGGCGAGAGCATCGACGGCCGCAGTTGGGACAAGCCGCTGCTTGATGAAAATGGCAATCGTTGCACTCCCCTGGGCATGCTGGAGCAGGTCGGCACCGACGCGTTCCTTCCGATCTCAGGCGACTTCCGCTGCGGGTCGTGTGTCATGTGGGACGCGGCGGGAACGACGACCGTCGCTGAATTCGAAGACTATAAGAAAAAGTACGCGGCCGGTCAGGTGCTGCTGCTGCCGATTGCCTACTGGCATTTGCTCCAGCCTCGATGCCAGGCTTCCTCAAAAATACTGCGGGCGATCAGCCTCGATGACTGCGAGCGGTTGATGGCCATCGCCCGCGAGCAGCGGGAAGCCCGCAATGCAGGCAAGTCGAAAAAGGAAGACGTAGATCCCGGCAAGCTGTTGGCCGCGGTCCAGAAGTTCCTGCCCAAGGCTCCGCAGCGGATGGTCATCGGCGTTGCCGACATTATTTCAAGAGCCGAACACGAGGCAGTCATTTTCTCCGACAAGCGCGAACAAATGATCGCCGAGTCGCAGAAGAAGCCCGCCAAGACAGCACCGATTCTGAATCAAAAGATCGATGAGTCAGCGCTTTCCTGGGGCTTGCAGCGAATCGACAGTCGGCCCAAGGATAGCGTACCTTCATTGAGCACGCACCTGAAGGCCGCCGCTGTGTTCCTGAAGGGCGAAGAAGAGCCCGGTGAACTGCCGGTGACCGACGCGATCTGGTTCTCGATGCTTGACCAGTTGCCGATTCGCTGTTGGGCTGCCCATTGGCACGCGGCGGCAGCGAATATGACGCAGAAAGGCAATTCGGAACCACCTTGGCTGGAGTTTCTTAAGTTCTGGCACCAGCTGGGAATTGCCGAGTTGCCCGGTGACTTCACGGCCTTCAATGGCTACCCGACCGGCGCCAAGAAGAACAGCTACGGCGGCTACGATGTTGAAGTCGAAGTCGGCAAATCCTACACGCTGCGCAGCGGCGACGATCTGTTCATTGTCATCGAAAAGGGCGGCTGGCAAGAACACCCACATCTCTTTCTGAGATACTCCACGGCCAAGCGCCCCGGCAAACTGCCCGGTTTCGATTTCAAGAATGAGCAGAAACTCAAGAACAAATACCAGCCGGGCGAGATCAAGGAGTTCATTGACAAGGCAGAAGCCAGGGAAGGACTTCCTTTGCCGACGCCGGACGAGTTGAACAAATACGCCGAGCAATTGGGCGCTTCACCGGCCGAGATCGCGCTCATCTGGCTCTGCGGGCTGAACATGACCAGTTACGAAAACAACTTCCTGCCGCCGGAACTTCGTAAGGCATTGAAGTTGAAAGTGACAGATGCAGCCGCGGCCCGGCAGTCGCTCTCAAATTTGAACGTTCAGATTCGCGATCAACTGTTCGCCTCCGTCGTCGCCCACGGCCCCGCCGCGCCCCTGGTCGAAGATCGGCGACCCGTATTGGATGCAATCGCCAAGACCTGGAAAGCCAAGATGCCGAAACGGCTGCCGCTTGACGCAGCACTGCAGAAGCGGTTGTCGAAGCTTTCTGAAACTTCTCGCTGGAGCCGTGAGAATCACGAAGAATTGTTGAAGGCCGCGGTGGAACCGAAATCTCATCCGCTGTTTCAACCCACTGAGATTGAGATTCGCTGGGTCAAAGATAAGCACTGGTCCCACTTCAGTTTCGAACCGAAGCAGAAGAAGGGCCGATCGCTAGACACCGACACTCTGAAGTCGGCGGTACATCTGGTGTCCATGCTCCATGCGGAAACGGACGCCACCGAGCCGGCCCGCGAAACGATGCCGGATGTCATCAAGCAGATAACCAAGCTCGTCGACAGCCCAAAGCCTCTGGTCCCACTGCGGGAGATCTATCTGTACGACCAGGAAAAGAATCCCAGGCCGAGCGAGTGGGCCAGTCAGCATCTTGGCAAGACCAAACCGCATACCAGCGACGGCAGCGTCCGCTACGAAGACGAATTGATCACCGCCGCCGCCCGTGACGCGCACCACCGGGTTGTAATCGGATTTCGCCCCGGCAAGCTGAAAGACATGTCCGACCTCGGACGACTGCTGGGCCTCCTCGGCATGAGCGGCGGGGAAGAGTACGGAGTCGATCGTTCAAGCCTGAACGTAATTTGCGTGATCAAGAGTCCTGGTTTTCAAAAGCTAACCCGAGTCATCGCACCAGGCAAGAAGTCGCCATCGTCCTGGCCACAGGATCCCAAGCATTGCTCGTCCGAGGTGCCCCAACAGATTCAGGATAAGTACAAACTCGGAGAGGATGCGGCCACACTCTATTGCCAGGTGCTGGCGCTGCCGGACCCGACCACGAACAACCTCAAACGCTGGAATGGTTGGACGTCTGCGACATTGAAGAAGGCGACGGCTGAGCTGGTCGATGCGAAACTGGTCATGGAAGCAAAACGTGCCCGCGCCGGCCGCGGTATCTTTCTGCCGGGTGAATGGCTGGAACTAAAAACTCCCTGGCTGCCGATTGAGTCGTGGAAACTTCCGCATTTGATGGAGCTGGAACTGAATCCGGGCGATCCGCTTCCGGTGGGTGGACCGATGGTGCTGCGTCCCTTTGAGGATCTTTACGCCGCTGCCTGGCAGCGCGTACTCGACGGCGACGAACCACGTTACGAACAAGTAGCACGCAGACGAAAGAAGAAGCCTAAATAATGGCGACGAAGAAAGTCACACGCAAGAAGACCACGCAGACGCCTGTCGAGCCGAATCGGCATGTGCAGCAACCCCCGGCCGAAGTGCGTTACGCTGACCAGCTCGCCTTTCTGCGGGCGGCCGACACGTCCGTACGCCCGTCCGGCTGGATGCTGTCTCCAGAGCGGGTGGTCGATTTCATCTGCGGCACCCGAGAAGAGTCGATTCGTGCCCCGGCCTCCGCCGACTTGCCCAAGGGCGCGCCGAAGTCGATGGCGATTGAGACCAAGTTTGTCGGCTCGCGAGCCGTGGTCGAACGGTGTGTGGTCACGCTGGCCGGGGAACGCGGCCTGCTGCTGGTGGGCCAGCCCGGCACGGCGAAGAGCATGCTCGGCGAACTGCTGGCCGCCGCGATCAGCGGCACCAGTGAGCTGGCCATCCAAGGAACGGCAGGCGCGAGCGAGGACCATCTTCGTTATGGTTGGAACTACGCAATGCTTCTCGACCGCGGTCCCCGACCGGAAGCACTGATTCCATCCCCCGTTTTGATCGGCATGCGGACGGGTCGTCTGGTTCGCATCGAAGAAATTACGCGCTGCCTGCCGGAGGTCCAGGACGCCCTGATCAGCCTGCTTAGCGAACGGCGGATGATGATCCCCGAACTCAGCGGGGAGGAGGGGAGTTCCTTCGCGGAACCAGGCTTCAATATCATCGCCACCGCCAACTTGCGCGACCGCGGGGTCTCCGAAATGTCGGCGGCACTGAAGCGGAGACTCAATTTTGAAACGGTCGCCCCGATCGCCGACTTCGAACAGGAAGTCGCGCTGGTCGGCAGCCGGGCCCAAGCGGCACTCGCCGATTCTGGTGGCTCGAATGGGGAGATCGACCAGAAGCTCTTGGATATACTTGTCACGACCTTCCGCGATTTGCGTGACGGGCAGACGGCCGAAGGATGGAGCGTCGAACGCCCGGCCGCGGTCATGAGTACCGCCGAAGCAGTCAACGTCGCCGCCGCCATCACTCGGCAAGGGGCTTTCTTTCCTTCCCAGCAGGATCCAATTTCACTCGTTCCGGGTTACCTGCTGGGTGTGGTCTTGAAGGACAACCAGGAAGATCGCGCCCGTTTGCTTGCCTATTGGGATGGTCCAGTCCGGCGTCGCAGCGAGGACGATTCGATCTGGAAGCGAATGTACGAACTTCGCGACGTACTTGAAAGCGCGGAAACGGGCGACTAGGCGATGATCGACATCCAACTTGATGATGCCCTCGATCGTCTCACCAGTTGCGAATCGCCCTGGCTGATCGGCGTACGGCATCATTCGGCGGCACTTGCCCGGGTGATGCCGCAACTCCTCGACGCCTGTCAGCCGGAAAACCTACTCCTGGAGATGCCGCCAGATTTTGCCCGCTGGCTGCCCTTTCTGGGCAAAGGTGACCTGGAAGCACCGGTGGCCCTGGCGGCAAGTGACCAAGCGAAGATATTGTCGTTCTACCCACTGGCCGATTTCTCGCCCGAACTGGCCGCCATTCGCTGGGCGGCGGCACATGAGATTCCGGTCATTCCCTGCGATCTAAAACTCAGCGCAATGTCCGCCTTGCATGTGCTGCCCCACGACCACGGGCCAAAGGAACGAGACCCACTGCTTGACCATCTTCTACGACGGTTGGGCGCTCGCGACACCGGGGAATTGTGGGAGAAGCTCGTCGAAACCCCGGCCGCTGCAGCCAGCCCGGAATCGATTCGCCGGGCGGCACTGTACTTCGGCTGGATTGTCCGCTTGGGTTCGCAGGGGCCAACTTTTTCCGACGCTCATCGAGAAGCCGCCATGCGGCGGGCGATCACACAGGTGGAAGGCAAGTCGGTTGCCATCGTCGGTTCGTTTCATGCCGGTGCGTTGCTGCCGCAGCCGCTGTTGTGGTCTGAGCCAGAACCAATTTCCGAGGAGAACGATGCAAAGACCCAGGAAACCGACATCACAACGTCGCTTATCCCTTACTCATTTTCGCAGCTGGACCAACGAAGCGGCTACCCTGCGGGCGTCATGGACCCCGTCTGGCAACAGTCGATGTGGCAGGCAAGGAGTCCCGAACAAGCGCAACAGGTGATGGTTAAGATCGCCGTCGAACTTTGCCGGCAGCTACGAGCGTCGGGCCATGTGGCGAGTACGCCGGACGCGACGGAGGTCGTGCGAATCGCTACCGATTTGAGCCGCTTGCGTCGACTGCCGGCTGCCGGCCGCGGGGAGTTGCTCGAAGCGGTCGAAACGTCCCTTGTGCAAGGAGACCTGTTCGGACGTGGTCGCGCGGTCGCTTCAGCGGCACAAACCGTGCTGGTCGGCAAACGCCGCGGCCGACTTCCCCGTGGGACGCCGCGTAGCGGTCTGTCCGTTCAGGTGGAGGAAACGATTCGCCGCCTTAAGCTGCCTGGACCGGACGAGGTCGACGCCGAGCCGCGGGAGCTGCGACTCGACCCGTTGCGATCCAGGCTCGACCGTTCGCGGGCGGTCGTCCTGCGCCGCTTCTGCCTGCTTGGCATTCGATACGGTGAGCGATTCGACGGCGAATCGGTTCTGCAACGAGAGAATCTGACCGAAGCGTGGCGCGTACAATGGACCCATGCGACGCCAGCCACCATGGAAGCAGCCGGAATCCACGGCGCGGTGCTGGAGCAAGCCTGCGACGCCGCGGTTCGCCGACTGCAACATCCAGATGCAGCGAACGCGGACGACGACCAAGGGGGCCATCCGAAGAACACGCTGCTGCAATTGACGGCCGCCGCCGAGTGCGGCCTGCCTGAGGCGGCTCGGCGCCTCCTGGCTCGACTGAACCGGAGCTTCTTAACCACCGCCGCCACGACCGACCTGATCGAAGCCGCACTAACCATACAACGGATCGCGGCGGGTCATTTCGTCGGCTTGCCGAGAACGGCTGACGACTCGGCCGAGCCGGACGTGCGAGTCTTCACACCTCCCGCCGAGCTACTCAACACAAAATCGATCTTGGAAGCAGCATTGCGGGACATCGATGCACTGCGGGGATCTGATGAGATCGGCGACGTGATTTCCCTGGTTGATTTGACCGCAATGATCCGCGGCGACTATCGTGAATCGCCCTCCGGCGACCACGTACTGGCGCCGCTGCTCCCGGTGCTGATCGGTCGCTTGCAGCATCTCCGCCGCGATGGTTCGCCGTTGATGCAGGGGACGGCCTGCGGCGCCCTGGCGATGGTCGAAAAGTTTCCGATCGACAGGCTGGCCGCCGCAATGGCCGGCTGGTATGACGCCGCCTCGAATGCAGATTCCCGCAGAAAGCTCCGCGCGCGGTTGGCCGGACTAATGATTCCGCTGCTGCCGCTAGTCGCTGCGGACGCCGAGTGGCTGAGTGGACTGGAGCAGCGACTGGAGACGTCTGCCGACAATGAGTTCCTGCCTCGATTGCCGGCGCTGCGGGGAGGATTCCAGTCACTATCTGCCGCTGATCGAGCACATCTGCTCAATGACCGGCTGGCTGTCCTTGATCCCCAAGGGCACGCTTCACGGGGGGCACCCCGATTGGACGATCCCGAGGCTATGGCCATCGCCACGGCCGCCGACCGAGCAGGTCGGTCAGCAATTGTCGCGTTGCTACCCGATCTGGAGCTTCGAGATCCTGCCGCGCGCGACTCAGATGCGGAATTGATCCGCATCAGCGATCCTCCAGGAGAAATCACGCTCGCCGATCGGTGGCGACTGGTCCTGGGGGTTAAAGGTTGCCGATCACCGCAGTCGCGCCGTATCGCCAGCGCGTTGGACCAGCTGTATGGAGCGAGCTCTCGTCCGGGCCAAGGTCACCAAACCGACCTGGCAGGTCCCGGCGGCGGAACGGAGGCGGCCGTTCCCTCGGCGCGGGAGTGGATTGAGAATGTGGAAGGACTATTCGACAAGGATGTCTGCGAAGAGGTGCTGGCCGAAGCCGCCGGCCGAGGACGCGCCGCGGTGCTGGAACATCTCAATCCCAACACGGTGACTCCCTCGGTCGACCTGTTGGAACAGGTTCTTGCCCTTCGCGGCGCGTTGCCGGAACGAGATCTCGCCCTGCTGCGCAAGCTGGCTCGTCGCATTACCGAACGACTTGCTGAGCAGTTGGCCAAGCGACTGCGGCCAGCATTGACGGGATTGAGCACCGCACGGCCAACCTATCGCCGAAGTCCGAAACTCGATTTCTCGCGCACATTGGCGAGAAACCTCAAATTTGTATACCGTCGGGAAGATGGACACATCTCGATCGCTCCGCAACGCCTGGTGTTCCGCAAACCCGCCAAGCGGCAAATGGACTGGCATCTGATCTTCGTCGTCGACGTCTCTGGCTCCATGGAAGCCTCGGTCATCTACAGTGCCTTAGTCGCAGCAATCTTCTCCTCACTACCGGCAGTCGATGTCCGGTTCTTTGCTTTCAGCACCGAGGTATTGGACTTCACCGACACCGTGGACGACCCGCTCTCGATGCTGATGGAGGTCCAGGTCGGCGGCGGCACACACATCGGACTTGGCCTGCGTGCGGCACGCCAGGCAATCAAGAATCCGACGCGCACCATGGTCGTGCTGGTCACCGACTTCGAAGAAGGCGTCTCGGTTCCCGAGATGCTGAGTGAAGTCAAGATGATGTCTGACTCGCAGGCGAAGCTGATCGGCCTGGCCGCGTTGGACGATGAAGCGAAACCACGCTATCACGCCGGTAATGCTGCCGCCATGTCGACGGCGGGCATGGCTGTCGCCGCGGTCAGTCCGGAACGTCTGGCCCAGTGGGTGGGCGATCAAATTCGAGGTACCTCGACGTGAGCCAGACAAGGCCAGCCGTCTCGCCGAACCTTTTCGCCCAATTGATCGATTCCGCACCGGATCGAGTTCGCCGGCGTCTCGACCGCAACCCTCTTGTTGCCGCCGACTGGACCTGGTCCTGGAAAGACGACATTTGGTCGATCGACACGGGCGGTGAAACCGTTTCGCTTCCGAGCAACCACATCGGTGTGATGGACCGGGTCGGCTGTACCTGTCTCTTGTCCCCCAACTGCTTTCATGTGCTCGCCTGTTTGGCCACACTCGAAGTTACGGCCGACGAGGACGCCCAAACATTGTCGGACGACGCGAGCGCTGACGAGGAGAGTGCTGCCGCTCCTCCAGTTGATGATATGACACTATCTGAGAAACAGATCCGCGCTCTAGGCGAACTGGATGCCCGGTTGGGCCAACTACTTGCGGTCGGCGTCGCCAACGCCGGACTGGTCGTCCAGTCAGGACTACTGCGAGCAGTCCACCAGTGCCGTGCCGAGGCTTTGCATCGAGCCGCTAGCCTTGGATTGCGAGCGGTTGCCGGCGTTCAACAGTTTCGTGCGCGGGCAGCGGAGTCCGATCCGGCACAGCTTGCCCAAGATATCGCCGACTGTCTGGAAACGATTCGCCATCTTCAAGGCCCCGCTGTCGACCCCTTCTGGATTGGCACGGCCCGGCGGCGGCAATTGCCGGTCAGTCCCCGCAAGCTGCATGGACTGTTCGCCGAACCGGTTATCACCGACAGCGGATTTGCCGGGGCGATAGTCTATCTCTTGGGTGAGGATGATCAGATATACTCCGCTTCCGATGTTCGTCCAGGCGAGGCCCAGCTTGCACGCAACGCCTATCGTGGAGGTATTGATGTTGGCGCGATGGTTAAGTCCGCACGAGATCTCGCCCGCGGCCGATACCTGGGGACCGATCTAACCGCCTCGTGCGACGGACGCCTGGGAAAGGGGAAGAGCGTCAAGATTGTCGAACAGGGTTCGTCCTCCTGGCGTTCCGAAGCCGTGCTGCGGAGATTTCACACTTCGTTGCTCGATCAGATCGAACGCGTGTATTCAAATACTGCTTTGCCCGCCGACGCGCGTCCCGCTGGTTGGGACTTACTGTTCATCACTGGTGAAGTTGCCGGCGCCCTGGGACCGGAGTTGCTGTTGAACTTGAGTCAGGGGTCTTACTTGCGTTTGGCGATCGCCAATGAGCACGAAGCCCTGGCCTTCCGCGAGAATCTCCGAATCCTCAGCCACGCCCCCGGCCTGCAACTGCAAGTGATTGCGCGGCTCGATTTGCAGCAACCGCTGGTCGCGGCAGCCTTGGCTGTTTCACCGGTGAATCACGACGCAACCGACGCGGAGCAGCCCTCTCTGGATCTGTCCGAGAATTGGTCTGATCGAGTTTGCCTTGGATACGATGAAATCCAACGCAAGTTCTTGCTTAACGCTGAGAGGAGGCCCGTGGTGCTCAGCTCACAGTCGTCCGCGCAGGTCGACGATCCGCTGGCCGCGTTCGGCCGCCGTTGGACTGCTATGGCACTTTCTGGAGTCGCGCATCAGCGGAGCGGCGCTCAGAGCAGCATCTCAACGGAAATCAATTGGCTCAAGCAGCAAGGATTTCCTACGGCAGCGGCCCTTCTCAATACTGTCTATCTTTGCGAAGCGAGGAACGTGACGTCAAGTTCAGACACATTTCTTGCTTCCTCCCTCTACCTCCGAAGTTGCCGGTTTGCACTAGCGGAAGCTGCCATACGTCAGACACTTACATGACGTCCCGACACTGAAGCGTACCGCAACCCAATTTGGACACTCTCGAACCTCGTTTCCGGCCGGGGAAGGTTGCCACGGCGCTGTTGATGCCAATCACTTACCGCCGCCAACTCTTCGACCTATCGGACGATATGGCAACGAAGGTGAGGCATTCCGTTTGCGGATGTGGCCTGACACACCGCACAGCTTGCCAGTCGAACGGAAAGTAACTGGCGCGGCAAGCGACAATTACCAGCACATTACGTCCGTCCAGCCGAGGCGGCGGATGCTCAAGCTTCCGTCACTAGCAATGCCCCGAGACCGCGATCCTTCGATGTGATCAATGCGTCATGCTCATGCGTAATGACGGTTCGTCATGTGCGCGCAACCGAGCCGAAACATTTTACGTTTACGCCTGGAGTTGTCGACTGGCGCACGTATCGAGAATGCGATCCCGACGGGCGACCCGCAAGTACTCATTCGGCTGCCTCCTCCTCGTCTTTTTCATGCCCCGGACTGGCGAGTTACCACACAACGCCAATACAATGTCATGACGATGTCTGGTAATATTGGCAATGTTTGAAGATGTTTTCAGAAGCGAATGGGGGCACTGTGCCCGCACCGACAGAGTACCTAACGAACTCGGAGGCAGCCGAATACCTTGGTGTGTCGCCGAACACGATCCGGAATTGGGGCGACTTGGAAGGTTGCCAGAACATAGGCTCGCTGCCGAAAAAGGTGTTTTCAGAATGGCAAACCGAAGCGAACTTGAGAACATAAGGCGAAGCCATCAAAGGCAAAGAAAGGCGGTGACCTGATGGCGAAAGCTGAAGCAACAACGGCCGGTGCGTCGCTCACTCTCAGCGATGTTGACCGCAAACTGCTCATCGAATACGTCTTCGGACACCGGATGGCACCGATTCAAGGGCTTCTGGAGCAGCACGGACTCGCGAAGTCGGGCAAAAAAGAGGAACTGAAGGAGCGTGTAACCAAGGCTCTCGATGATGGGACAATCGCGGCCGAAGCGTTAGTTGCACACCTCGACCATGTCGAAGGGTGGGGAAATCAACACGTATACCTCTACAAGTCCCCGCCCGGTGAGCAGAAAACATGGAAGAAACACGTTGACGTCATTCAGAAGCTCACCGATGCCGGTGCGGAACATCTCTTCAACCAGACGCGTCCGCTCGTTTTACCGGACGAACCAACGCTCTCCACAGTCGAGTGGACAATACGCCGGGTGCGATTTGTATGGGTTGAGAAACGAGAATGGGAAATGCGGCTCGAAGACGAAGACGCCGAAGAAGATGGCATACTCTACAAGGCGTATCTGCCGCAAGTCGCCCGTGGAATAATGGCCTTTGACTGGAATTTGGTTTCCGGCGAGGCGGCCTTGATGATTCAGCGGCTTCCGTCGGGAGAACAGTACGACGCAATTCGTGCTGACTACGAAGCAGAGCTTGAAAAGTTCATTGACATTGAGAACTTCACCAGAGTTCGTGCAAGGCGAGCCATCCGCAAGCTCGAAAAGGCGGCCGAGGTTCTCAATCGAAAAGTAGATCACGAAACACGTTCAGGCGGCAAGGCGTCGTTCACGAGCAAGGGCAGAAAGACTGACGCTTACGCTGACAAGGACCTGAAGAAGTCCCGAGATGCCTTGGGCGGACAGACAATTTCCATTCTCGGCAACTTCTACTTCCGTCCGAAGGCAAAACGACTCGACCGCAATATCCACATTAAAGTGTACTCGAAAGACCAGCGCATCGCGATTTTTGGTGAGTGCACAGAAGAGGAAGTCACCTATGTACTTTCGAGAATCCGACAGCATAGCAAGTAGCAATTACGAATTCACGGACGAGATAGAACAACTCGACGGACTGCTTTATCAGAACCAAGGGCAGCCGGTTCGAGTTGTCAGAACTGCTGCAATGCTTGACTTTGACGATGAACAGGCGGAGGACCTGCTCGGTTTGTTTGAGCACGAAGGAGTCGTGACGCGGACAGAACTGCTTATTTGCCCCAAGTGTGACGACATTGTTGAGCGTACAGGTACGAGCGTCGAATGCGATTTATGCGAACGCTCGTTTTCCGACAGCGAATGGCAAGTCGAAACTGGCTTTATTGCTCGTCGGACCACGTTCGAAGCGGGGGATGAACTTAGAAACGGTCGCCAATACTCTGATTATATCGACGACGTGTTTCCGATTGTCGGATGCGACAACGAGGATAGAGTCGCCGATATCGTCTTTCTGCACGGGCTCGACGGAGACGCCACCGCGACCTGGCATCCAAGTGGAAAACCCGAGAAATACTGGCCACGTTGGCTCGGTGAAGACTTACCGCATGTCGGTATTTGGTCGGTCGACTATGAAGCAAAGAAGTTCAAATGGTCGGGTGACGCGTTACCGCTCGAAGACCGAGCAACGAATTGCTTGGAGAAGCTAGTTGCTTCTGGCATCGGCCAACGTCCACTGATGTTTGTAACGCACAGTCTCGGAGGTCTCGTCGCAAAACAGGTTCTGCGGCATGCTGCCACGATGGGGATGGAGGACTGGGAGCCCATCAGCCAGTCGTGTCGTGGCGTTGTTTTCATCGCAACGCCACATGCTGGCTCGAATCTTGCCAACTACGTCAAGTACCTCACGCTCGTCCTACGACCAACGAAGGCAGTCGACGACCTGGAAGCGAAGTCGGCACCGTTACGGAATCTGAACGATTGGTACAGGAACAACTCCGGCAAACTGAACATCGGCACAAAAGCGTTCTACGAAACTAAGCAGACGAATGGGTTTCATGTCGTAGATGCCGTCAGTGCCGAACCAGGTCTGCCAGGTGTGAAGACGGTCCCAATTGAAGAAAACCATATCGACATTTGCAAGCCAGATTCGAGGAGCAGCATGGTCTACGTAACGTGCAAACAGTTTTGTGAACGCATTCTTCACAATGCTACGAGCTAGGCCCGAATGGCAGAGCCGTGGCTGAATTTACACCGAAATCTGGAAGGCTTTTTCAGCGATTCGCCGACTCCGGAAGCGCTGAGGACTTCAGCAAGTTTTTTTCGGGAGTGACGCCGAAACTGCGGGATGACTTGCAATCTGCATTTCAAAGTCGGAAGCAAAGCCCCTCAGTTGATAAACTTGCCGACCTGTAGGTGTACGATGGCAAAGCGTTTACTTTGCAAGGCGAAAGGAGGGATAACCGACATTGGTCATGAAGTGAATTCTGCTTACGCGCGCTGGACCTCACGACATTGGCGGCAACGCAGACGCCGAGATTCCTCAGGAGGGCGTCTGAGCGCGGAAGGGACCATCCTCTGGCGCTAACAAGTTGAGGATCTACTACCCGGAGCTGGCACATCGTCACACGCAGTTACCACTTGGCTGGATTGCTGAAGCAGGCCCCAGTCCGGCTTGACTGCCTGTCCTCCCGAGCATGAACGAGAGGTTTGACCATTTATGATCCTATGACCCGTGCTTTATAACTGCTTGCGGTGTCAGCCTTTCCATCGAGTTTCCGCGATTGATTGTTTTCGGCTCTGTTGTATCTTCGACCACACCCAAAACAATCCAACTAGGAAACTAACGGCACCCAACTCTCCAGTTCTGTTCGGTCGCCCGCAACGATGACAGTCCTCTCAATCTTGCCTTGC
>JBGTJT010000083.1:0-19258 GCA_041744995.1 Pirellulales bacterium
CACACTGTCGGGTGCTGAGAACCAGAGACTAGTGCGTCACCCTAACGCGCTCATGAGGGCCACACCTGTGCGGGCTGGAAAATGCTGAAGATGCCACCAGGTTGATGTGTCCTGTGAAGTTACGGAGCCAAGAAAAAACCCCGCCAGCCGAAGCCAACGGGGTTTGTGTGGTTCTGAATGTTGAGTTGCCTAGCGTCGTCTGCGTCGATAGGCGACAAAGCCGAGGGCTAGCAGGCCGAGTGCCGCGAGGATGAAGGCTGAGGGTTCGGGTACTGGTGAGGGTGTCTGGAGGTCAAAACGCCCGGACGAATACTGACCTGTCGAGAGTGAAAGTCTGATACTCCCTTGGGGAGAATCGAAGTCCCCCATACATTATTTGAGGCACCGGGAAGCGCAGTATCCTCAACGCGCGCAATAGCGACACCTCTGCACGAGCGACTCGACCGGCCCTTGCGCTGCTGAGAATCGATTGAAGCCGGAGTCCGGATGCTCCGGTCCGCCGCCACGCCGAGCCAAGAAAAGTTCCCGCCGCATGCGAAACAAAAAACCGACCAACGACCGCCGACGCAAGTCGCGCCGCTCACGCTGCGCCGTTGCTTCCGCCTGCAACATCCCCGAAAACAGCACAAGCCTTCGCTTGTTTAAGGCCTAGTAATGGCGAAAAGGGACGGCTATAGTTGTACATGCGTCGCCTCCCCCAGGCACCCAGAAAAACCCGAGTGTCGGTATTGTAAAAAGCTGTCTGCCTCTCTTAGGCCCTGCCGTATTCCGGCGGTTTCTCGCCCAAGAGAATCCTGGCAGCCTTTTTGTTGCGCCGTCCGTAACCAATCAGTTGCCCCAATCAGTAGGTTTTCTGTCACATAACAACGTGGTGAATCACAAACATGAGAGACATCAATTCAATTGTCACTGGGCTTGTTCTGGCCATCGCGATGCCGAACATTCCAACCGCTTGAAGAGTTACCGACTGCAAAGCCTCCTAGGGGCCTTGCGGAGGTTGCCTCGGTTTAGTCATTGAATAGTGTTCCTTTCAGGACAAACAGACACCATGACCATTCGCGTCGCGCTCAATCATCGCACCAGCTATCAGTATGACCGGCAGGTGAGTCTGTCGCCGCAGATTATTCGCCTGCGACCGGCTCCTCATGCGCGGACGCCGGTGACCAGCTACTCGCTGAAAATCTTGCCGAAGGATCATTTCGAGAATTTACAGCAAGACCCACATGGGAATTTCCTCACGCGTTGCGTCTTTCCCGAGAAGGTTCGCGAGTTTAGTGTCGAGGTCGATCTGGTTGCCGAGATGACGGTGATCAATCCGTTCGACTTCTTCGTCGAGCCGAGCGCGGATGAATGGCCGTTCGAGTACGACCCCTGGCTGGCCAAGGATCTGCGGCCTTTCCTGGAATGCGAGCCACCCGGAGTGAACTTGCAGGCATGGCTGGCGAAAATCGACCGCACGCCTCGGAACACGGTCGACTTCGCGATTGAGTTGAATCAACGGTTGCAGCAAGATATTAGCTATCTGATTCGCCTGGAGCCGGGCGTGCAGAGTTGCGAGGAGACGCTCACGAAAAAGTCGGGGTCGTGTCGCGATAGCGCCTGGCTAATGGTGCAAATCCTGCGCAATCTTGGCATCGCCGCGAGGTTTGCCTCCGGCTATCTCATTCAACTGGTGGCTGATGTGAAATCGCTCGACGGTCCCTCGGGAACCGACAAGGATTTCACCGATCTTCATGCCTGGACCGAGATGTTCATTCCCGGGGCGGGATGGATTGGACTCGATCCGACCTCCGGCTTGCTGACCGGCGAGGGGCATATTCCGGTCGCCTGCACGCCCGACCCGGCCAGTGCGGCACCGATCTCCGGTGGGGTCGATGCGTGCGAAATGGAATTCGACTTCGCGATGTCGGTCACCCGCATTCACGAAGACCCGCGCGTCACCAAGCCGTATAGCGACGAGCATTGGCAACGGATCGAGAGGGTGGGACGCGATGTCGATGAGCGATTGCGCTCCGGCGATGTTCGTCTGACTATGGGGGGCGAACCGACATTCGTTTCCATCGACGACATGGAGGGAGCCGAGTGGAATACGGCCGCCGTCGGGCCGACTAAACGCCGCCTGGCCGAGAATTTGCTCGAGCGATTGCAAAAGCGGTTCGCCCCGCAAGGGCTGCTGCACTTTGGTCAAGGCAAATGGTATCCGGGCGAGCCGCTACCGCGGTGGGCCTTTAGCTGTGTCTGGCGCGGCGATCGTGAACCGGTCTGGAAAGAACCGGCGCTGGTCGCCAAGGTCGATAAAAATTACGGCCATACCGTGGAGCATGCCGAGCAGTTCGTGAAAACGCTCGCCGAGACGTTGGGGGTGAAGCCTGAGTACGCGATCCCGGTGTACGAGGATGTTTGGCATTACGTCGCCAAGGAACGCCAGTTGCCGGTCAACGTCGGCACGCGCGACAACAAACTGAAGAACCCCGAGGAGCGGGCGCGATTGGCGCGGGTTGTCGAACAAGGGATTGGCGACGTGGCGGGCTACGTCTTGCCGCTGCGTCGGCAATGGTGGCAAGGTAAGGCGAGTTGGACCAGCGGTCGCTGGCCGGTTCGCTCCGATGCGTTGTTTTTGCTGCCGGGCGATTCTCCGCTCGGCTTTCGCTTGCCGCTCGATTCGCTGCCGTGGACCCCTCCCTCGCAAGCCGACGATATCCTCGAAGCCGATCCCTCCGGACCACGCGATCCCCTGCCGCCGCATCCCGGGCACCGTCCGCAACCTGAGATCCCGGCGGACGCATCCGAGCATGTTACGACCGGTCCACCGATTAACGAGCAGGTCTCCGGCACGAGCGAGTCTGGTGGAGTGATTCGCACCTCCCTCTGCGTCGAACCTCGCGAAGGCACGCTACATGTCTTCATGCCGCCGACCGAGCGGCTGGAAGACTATTTGGACCTCGTCACGGCGATTGAAGAAACGGCAAGGATCAATGAAACGCCGGTGGTACTCGAAGGCTATATGCCGCCCAGCGATCATCGACTCAACACGATCAAGGTCACTCCCGACCCCGGCGTGATCGAAGTAAACACGCATCCCGCCGCCTCGTGGGAGGAACTGGTCGCGGCGACCACCGGTCTGTACGAGGAAGCCTTTTACAGTCGGTTGGCGACCGAGAAATTCGATCTCGACGGCAAGCACACGGGAACCGGTGGCGGCAATCATGTGGTGCTTGGTGGACCATCGCCGCAAGACAGCCCCTTCCTCCGCCGCCCCGACTTGTTGAAGAGTCTGGTCAGCTATTGGAATAACCATCCCTCGCTTTCGTATCTCTTTTCCGGCAGTTTTATCGGGCCGACGAGTCAGGCACCGCGTGTCGATGAAGGGCGGCGCGATGCGTTGTATGAGTTGGAAATCGCCTGCGAGCAGGTGCCGGCGGCCGTGGCGGGCAAGGAGCCCGTCCCGCCGTGGCTCGTCGATCGCATC
This sequence comes from Pirellulales bacterium, assembly GCA_041744995.1. Lineage (GTDB taxonomy): Bacteria > Planctomycetota > Planctomycetia > Pirellulales > UBA7805 > JBBDLY01. The sequence goes on from JBGTJT010000083.1 coordinate 3,470, forward strand.
TTTCGCAACTTGCTGGTTGATCTGACGGGAAACACGCACCGTGCCGAGTTCTGCATCGACAAGCTCTACTCGCCCGACAGCAGTACGGGGCGGCTTGGGTTAGTTGAATTTCGCGGCTTTGAAATGCCGCCGCACGCGCGGATGAGCCTCACGCAGCAGTTGTTGTTGCGTGCCCTGGTGGCGCGGTTTTGGGAACAGCCTTATCGCGAGAAGCTGATTTACTGGGGTGCCTCGCTGCACGATCGCTTTCTGCTGCCGCACTTCGTGCAGGACGATATGCGCGAGGTAATCCGCGAGACGAGCGAATTCGGTATTCCGCTGGAAGCTGATTGGTTCGCCCCGCACTTTGAGTTCCGCTTTCCGCGGATCGGAACGATCAATCAGTTCGGCATCGATTTGGAATTGCGGCAGGCGATTGAACCGTGGTACGTTTTGGGTGAGGAACCGGCCGGCGGAGCGACGGCCCGGTATGTCGATTCCTCCGTGGAACGGATGCAGGTGAAGGTAAACGGTATGATGGACGAGCGGCACATTGTCTCTTGCAACGGTCGACGCGTTCCGCTGCGCGCGACCGGCACGGAAGGAGAGTTTGTGGCGGCGGTTCGCTTCCGCGCCTGGCAGCCACCGAACTGCCTGCATCCGAGGATTCCGGTTCACACGCCGTTGGTGTTCGATCTGTTCGACTCCTGGAACGGCCGCAGTATCGGCGGATGCACTTACCACGTTTCGCATCCGGCGGGGATCAATTACGAGACGTTCCCGATCAATTCGTATTCAGCCGAGGCACGTCGCGCGACGCGGTTCTTCGCCATGGGCCATACGCCGGGACCGATGCCTGCGCCGGCCACCGAGTTGAATCCTCATGCTCCGTTGACGTTGGACCTGCGGCGAGAGAAACCAAGCTGATGAACCAGATGCAGGCAACGCGGCCCACCGGTCGGGGCATCTTCGAGGGGTATTTGCCTAACGGTGCCTGCTTCGACGAGGTGTTCGTCTCGCCGGGGGTGGCGCGGCCCCACTGGGGCGAGTTTCTCGCCAACATCTCGTCGGTAGGACAAGCCGAACTGTCGCGGCGTTGGCTTCACTCGCAGGAAGAGATTCACAACGAAGGTATTGCCTACAACATCAGTGATGAGTCGGGAGCGGTCTCCAGGCCGTGGGAACTCGATCTGTTGCCGTTGTTAATCTCCGCCGAGGAGTGGTCTTCTCTCCAGGTGGGGCTGAAGCAGCGGGCCGGGCTGCTCAATCGAATTCTTGCCGACTTGTACGGGCCGCAGGAATTGCTTTCCGGCGGGATGATCCCGTCGGAGTGGCTCTTCTCGCATCCTGGGTTTCGTCGCGTCTTCCACGGACAGCAACCACGCGATGGAGTGTTTCTGCACTATTATGCCGCCGATCTGGCGAGGGCACCCGATGGGCGCTGGTGGGTGGTAGGTAACCGCACCGACGCACCCTTGGGTGTCGGCTACGCGTTGGAGAATCGAATCGCGACCTCGCGCATGTTGCCCGATCAATTTAGCCGATTTCATATCGAGCGGCTCGCGCCATTCTTCAAGACCTTGCAGGAAACGCTGCAAGCATTGGCATCGGGCCGGCGCGACAATCCGCGCATCGTGCTGCTAAGTCATGGGCCGAGCGGGCCGAATTATTTCGAAGACGCGTACCTTGCGCGTTATCTCGGGTTCACCCTCGTGGAGGGTGGCGATCTCGCGGTCCGCGACAGCCACGTTTATCTCAAAACGCTCGCCGGGCTGTTGCCGGTCGATGTAATCTTCCGGCGTATGGGAGATGAGTTCTGCGATCCCTTGGAGACGCGGAGCGTGGCCGGGTTCGGCGTACCCGGCCTGCTGCAAGCGGCGCGCCTCGGTCATGTGGTGGTGGCGAACACGCTGGGAAGTTCGCTGGTGGAATCTCCCTCGCTAGTACCTTTTTTGCCTGGCATCGCGCGCCAATGGCTGGGAGAGGAGTTGGCTTTGCCTTCGGTGGCCACCTGGTGGTGCGGGCAGGAAAAGGCGCGTGAGCAAGTGTTGGCGCGAATCGAGCAAGGCACTTTCGATCGAAATTCTATCCGCGCCGCTTATCGCGTTGGTCGTTTGGACGCGATTCCGCCCGAGGTGGAGGAAGCTAAGAGCTTGCCCGAGCTTGCTCGATTGCTGACTCGCAGGCCGCACGACTTTATCGCGAGGGAAGCGGTAAAGTGTTCTACTTCTCCCGTTTGGTGCGATACGATCCCGACCCCTTGGCATGTCGCCTTACGCGTCTATCTGGTTGCCGAAGGGGATTCTTATCACGTCATGCCGGGCGGACTGGTGCGTTTGGCCAAGGAGGCAGCGCCGCTCGATCAATCAATCCTGCGCGGCCGCTTAACCAAGGATGCTTGGGTTCAATCGAATGGTCCGGTTCAAGAAGTCAGCTTGCTGGCGACGACGCATCAGCCGGTGGTGTTGCGACGTAGCGGCGCGGAATTGCCGAGTCGCGTGGCAGACAACTTATTTTGGTTCGGCCGCAACATCGAGCGTTCTCAAGGATCGACTCGGTTGCTGCGATTGTTAGTTTCTCGGCTGACGGGCGAAGGTGATCTGGGCAGTTCCGAGGCTCTGTTCTGTCTTATTCACTGTCTCGCGGCGCAGGGACAACTCGAGCCCGGTTTCGCGGTCGAGAAACTGAAGGATCGCCTGCCGACCATCGCCAACGTGTTGCCGGCAACGGTGCTGGACGAGCAACAACTCGGCAGCCTGCGCGCCACGTTCGCCGCCGCCCATCGAAATGCCTCGCTGGTGCGCGACCGCCTCTCGCTTGACAGTTGGCGCATTGTGCATCACATCGAGCGATCGCTGGGCCGCGCAGCCGAATTAAGGCAATCGCTGGAATCGGCCGCGAAAACGACTGTGCAGCCATTTGGGCTGGTAGAACTCGATGAACTGCTCGATGAGTTGATCGTCAGCCTTTCGGCATTAGACGGGTTGATTGGCGAGAGCATGACACGCACGCCGGCGTGGCGGTTTCTGGAACTCGGTCGGCGTCTGGAAAGGTCGCTGCAAGTCGTTTCGCTCGTGCAATCGATTGCCGCGACTCCCCAGCCGGAAGAGGGGCGTGCCTTGCAGACGATGTTGGAAGTGGCCGATAGTTTGATGACTTATCGCGCTCGTTATCTGGCGGCGGTCAATCGCGCGGCGACACTCGATTTGCTGCTTACCGACGAAACGAATCCGCGCTCGTTGGCCTTTCAGTTGGCATCGATCTCCGATCACGTGGCGAATCTCCCGACGGACAAAACCAAGCCGTTGGGGACGGCCGAGGAGCGAATCGCCAGTTCGTTGTTGCACGGTATCCGCATGATCGAGATTGACGATTTGAGCGAGGGAGGCGGCGAGCGAACGAAGCTAGGTCGATATCTACAACGCGTGGTCGATCAATTGCCCAGACTCTCCGATCTCATTAGTCATCGATACCTGATCCACGCGGGCGTACCACGCCAAATGTCCGACGGAAATCGTTCTGACCGATAGCCGGGTTCCATGAAATACAAAGTCACTCACACCACGAAATACAACTACGACGCACCAGTGCCGGTCTGTCACAACGTCGTCTATTTGACACCGCGAGTTACCGACTTTCAAACATGTGTACGCCATCGTCTGACCATCACCCCCTCCCCTTCCACGCAGTGTAAACGAACCGACTATTTTGGAAATACGGTCTCCATGTTTTCGGTCGTCAATAGTCACAAGTTGCTGAAAATCGCGGCTTCGAGTACTGTGACAGTCGCCGATCGAGTGTTGCCCGAGGCCGGAACCACCTTGCCGTGGGAGCAGGTTCGGCAGCGATTGTCGGTCGATAGGTCGGCGAATGGGCTGGCCGTTTATCAGTTTTCCTTTGGTTCGCCGCGGGTTCCTTGTCACGTCGATTTGGGCGAATACGCTCGTGAGAGTTTTGCCCCGGAGAGGCCGATCCTGGAGGCGGTCCGCGAGCTGAACACGCGCATTCACCGGGATGTGGAGTTCGACCCCAAGGCGACAACGGTCAGCACACCGATCTTGGAAGTCATGGAGAAGCGGCGCGGCGTATGCCAGGACTTGGCGCATTTGATGATCGGCTGCTTGCGCACGCTCGGGCTTTCCGCCCGCTACGTGAGCGGCTACCTCCGCACGCATGCTCCCAAGGGAACTCCCCGACTGGTCGGCTCCGACGCATCGCATGCCTGGGTTTCCGTTTTCTGTGGAGCTGCGGGCTGGATTGATATAGATCCCACGAATAATTCGATTCCACAAACGGAACATATCACGGTTGCCTGGGGCCGCGATTTCAGCGATGTTTGCCCCGTAGCCGGAATGTTCATCGGCGGAGCCCGTCACAAGTTGACCGTTGCGGTGGAAGTGACTCCGTTGGAGTGAAGATCGAGATACCTGATCGAAGCCGAGCGGTTCGCGAAGCTGGTCCCAATGAAGTGTGGCCCAACGGACCAGAACCTCCATTTCACGAATACGGGCCAGCATCCCCAGCAGCATCAGCACCGCCATGCCCGAAAAAGGATGGCGAACGCCGCGCGGTTTGCGAGGATCGTCCAATTGAGAAAAAAGCATCACGGAGAGATTCGGCATGCATCTGCAGGCTCCTTCCACCGAAAGAAGCCCCCCTGTAGCTTGAACTACGCCGACACCAAGCAAACGGACCAGGAAATTAACTTTGCAGTTCTCCTGCATTCTCCCTAGGTGGTCTTGCGAAACCCTCCGCGCGGCGCAATCATATCTGGATGGCGGTCGTTAAGTTCTCAAGCGATCTATTGAGAATACGGCACTTCAAAGTTTGGTTCGGATGGAACAATCGCAGCAGAGCGGCCAACAATCTCAGACTCAGTTTCAATCGTACGAAACGGCCGGTTTTTTCGATGAACTGATTGACGAGCGGGGCGTGCCTCGGCCCGGCACCGAACTCCTGCTCGAAAGAATCGGTGAACTGCCCCGTGACGAACTGTCGCAGCGGCAGCAGATGGCCGAGCGATCGCTGTTTCGCATGGGGATCACGTTCAGCGTCTATGGCGATGAACAGGGTGTCGAGAAGATCATGCCCTTTGACCTCATTCCCCGCATCGTGGCGGCCCAGGAATGGGAACGTCTGGAACGGGGCTTGAAGCAGCGCATCAAGGCCCTCAATCTGTTCATCGACGATATCTATCACGACCAGCAGATCGTCAAGGATGAGGTCGTGCCCGCGGTGATTCTGGCCGGGGCCAAGAGTTTTCGGCAACAATGCGTCGGGCTAAACCCGCCGCGCGGAATCTGGTGCCACATCACAGGTACCGATCTAGTCCGCGATAAGGATGGCACGATCTACGTGCTGGAGGACAATCTCCGCTGTCCCTCGGGCGTGTCGTATGTACTGCAGAATCGCTTCATCATGAAACGCAGCTTTCCCTGGCTGTTCGATGCCTCGCACGTGCGGCCGATCGTCGATTATCCGGGCAGGCTGTTCAATCTGCTCGAACACCTTGCCCCGGACGGCATGGAATCGCCGACCATCGCCGTGTTGACACCCGGCGTGTTCAATTCGGCCTACTACGAGCATTCGTACCTGGCCCAGCAGATGGGCGTCGAATTGGTCGAGGGACGCGATCTGGTCGTGCGCGACGGCTTTGTCTGCATGAGAACCACGCGGGGGTTTCAGCGTGTCGATGTGCTGTATCGGCGTATCGACGACGATTTCATCGACCCCAAGTCATTCCGCAAGGATTCGATGCTGGGCGTGCCCGGCTTGATGGAAACTTACCGCCAAGGGCACATCGCGCTGGCGAATGCCCCCGGCACGGGCGTGGCCGACGACAAGGTGATTTACGCCTATGCCGAGAAGATGATCGAGTATTACCTGAACGAGAAGCCGATCATTCCGAACGTGCCGACCTACGTCTGCTTCGACGAAAAGGAACGCAAGTACGTGTTGGCCAATCTCGACAAACTGGTCGTGAAAGCCGCCAATGAAGCAGGTGGATACGGCATGCTCATCGGGCCGCACGCGACAGACGAGGAACGTCGCAAGTTCGCGGTGCTGATTGAGGAAAACCCGCGCAACTACATCGCTCAGCCCACGCTGTCGCTGTCGCGCATTCCCACGCTCGTGGATGGAAAATTCGAGGGGCGGCACGTCGATCTGCGGCCCTATATCCTCTATGGCGAGGAAATCTTCGTGTTGCCCGGCGGCTTAACGCGCGTTGCCTTGAAAAAAGGTTCGCTCGTCGTCAACTCTTCGCAAGGGGGCGGGAGCAAGGATACCTGGGTGATCGCCTCCTCGCCGGAACAAATAGCCACTCCCAAAAAGTCGAGTTAACCAACCATGCTCAGTCGCGTCGCCGATGCCGTCTATTGGATGAGTCGTTACGTGGAACGCGCCGAGAACTTGGCGCGGTTCGTCGATGTCACGAATCACATGTCGCTCGACTTGCCGGCGGAAAACGACCAGCAGTGGGGTGCATTGGTGTATGCCTCGGGCGATGAGGAATACTTCGAGAAGCATTACGGCCAACCAACCCGCGAGAACGTGATTCAATTCCTGACACTCGACCGCGAGTACCCCGGTTCGATCCTATCCTGTATCCGCTCAGCGCGCGAGAACGCCCGCAGCGTGCGGGAATCGATCTCGTCGGAGATGTGGGAGCAGATCAACCAGTTTTATATCAACGTGCGAAATGCCGCCCAGGCCGGTCCGCTCGGCTCGCCGAATGAATTCCTGCAACAGGTCAAGCACGATAGTCATCTGTTCGTCGGCATTACCGTGACCACGTTTTCGCAAGGCGAGGCCTGGCACTTCGCGCGGTTGGGTCGCGTGCTGGAGCGGGCCGATAAGACCTCGCGCATCCTCGACGTGAAATACTTTACCCTGCTGCCGAATATCGCCGATGTCGGCACGCCGATCGACGATTTACAGTGGTCGGCCGTGCTAAGGAGCGTGAGCGGTTTCGAGATGTATCGCAAGCGACATCACGGCATCACGCCGAAACGCGTGGTCGGCTTTCTCGTCCTCGATCGTCCTTTTCCGCGGGCGGTGATGCACTGCATTGATGTCGCCTTTAGTTCACTGCACGTTATTTCCGGCTCTCCGGAAGGAACCTTCTGGAACGTCGCCGACAAACGCCTCGGTCAGCTTCGCAGCGAGTTGGCTTACTCTACCGTGGACGAAATCATGGCGGGCGGCCTGCATGAGTTTCTGGATTCACTACAAGTGAAACTCAATGATATCGGAGAAGGTATCCACAACACCTTCATCGCGATGGAACCCGAGTCTCACGCAATTCTCTAAAAACTCGCTTGCTACGACTTCGACCCCTCATAACCTGTTTGCGGATGGTACAATTCTTCGATGGTTCGCGCAAATCTGTTAGTAGTCTAACAAGTTTGCCAACCAATCTGGATGGCAGAGAATCGCCTCCCCTATTTTCCTCTAATGTCAGCTGATTATTATGTGGATGCATGCTACCTGCTGTCTTGACTTCAACATCCCGGTTGCAACTCCATTCTTGTTCATGCTACGACCGCGCAGCGGGTGGCAGCAGTGGGTCGGCTGCGAACAATACGTCGTGATGCCCAGCGTACCGGCGGTCGAGTTCACCGACACGTTCGGCAACCTTTGCCAACGGATGGTTGCACCAGCCGGGCGATTCTCCGTCCAGACATCGGTTGATATCGAATCCGCCGAGGCCTCCGATACTGCTCCCGGAGCTCACTTTGTCGAGGTGCAGTATTTGCCCGAGGGGACGCTGCCATTTCTGCTGCCAAGTCGCTTTTGCGAATCCGATCGCTTCACGCAGTTGGCATCTTCCATCGTCGCTGGGTCGCTCCCCGGGTATGACCAATGCACCGCAATCGTCGATTACATTCGCCAAACCTTACAGTACTCGCCTGGGGCCGGCCAGCAGATTATTAGTGCCTGCGAGGTAAATGGGAACTCGCAGGCTGTTTGCCGAGATATGGCGCATTTGGGCATTGCTTGTTGTCGTGCGCTTTCGATTCCGGCTCGCATGGTCGTGGGTTACCTTGAGAAGCTGCAACCGATGGATCTGCATGCCTGGTTTGAGGCCTTTGTCGGAGGGCGGTGGTACACGTTTGATCCAACACAAGACGACCTGCAAGGTGGACGAGTAGCGATCGCCTACGGTCGGGATGCAGCTGATGTCGCAATCTACACGCAGTTCGGGGATCCGGTAGAACTACTGCGCATGGATGTCACTGTCGAACGAATGTCCGCACCAGCTTTCTGAGTATGTGACCAGCCTTAAACTTCTGTACCAGTCGTTATGACGGTTAAGGGTTTGTCGCTGTGCTGCTGGAGTGGAGAAGTTGCGCCAAGCGTAACCGATTACGCAGAAACCCATTATGTTAAGCTAATCGGCCGCCCCCTTGCCTTCGTCACGGGAGCATTCTCTCCTGCACCGGGCAGGCCCGTTACCTACTGCGAAAGGCCAACATCTGTTCGCTGGCTCGTGCCGATCAAACAATTTTTTTGGCTGGCTCTTGTATTCCGTAGTCGCGAAGGATAACGTAGCGCAATAAGCTGTCCCATTGCATGAGGGGAATTCTGCGGTGAGGTGGATTTCCGGGCGTTCTTAGCCCGAATATTCACCGACCGCGTTCTCCGGTTAGGAAAGGGGCCAATCTCTGGGCTTGCCGCAACTCGGCGGTCATTCGCGACACTCGCCGCTTCCTTGAGGCTTCGGCGAATTCTCTTTCCGGCCTTGGTCTCATCGCCCAGCGGAAGACTTTTCGCCCAGCCTGTACTTTTCGCGGCGCAGTAATATTCAACCACTAAAGCCCCACCCGGCCTTTTGGCTTGGTGGGGTTGCCTAATAGGCACTCGGAGAATCTGCGTCTCGTGTTTCATTACTTCCGGCTGTATCGCATCAGGCTGGTGCCTGGAGCGCCCTGTTCTTCAAAAATGGAGGAGGCCTCCCATGAGTTGTTTCACGCGTCGCTCTACTCAGCTTCGTCTATTGCTCTCGGTGATACTGCTTGGTGCTGGGGCTAACTCCGCTCAGGCTCTCCTGATCGGTGCGCCAACATGGAACACGCCCCCCAGTTCTGCGATGGGATCGATCACGCTCAACACCTTGGCCGCTACTTCGTTGGGTAACGGTTTTTCAGTGTCGGGACAAATCGATGTGAACATCACCACCGCTACGGCTGCGGGCATCTTGCTGGAGTACGAAATCGATTGGCCGATTGATCCCGCCTACCCCTTCAATCCCTCGTTATTCACGACCACGATCATCGACGGTTACTCTCTGCCTCCTATCGGCACCGTCGGCAATACGTTCGGCTTCGTCGATTCCTACATTGTCACGTTGCCGAACACCATGCTCGTGCCTTCGGCGGCGGCGCTCCCTTTGTCGCTGGTGGCAGGCATCGATTCCCCCGCTTGGAGTCCACCGATAGGGATCAATAGCGGAACTTTTGCATTCGGCGGTGCGCCGGGCATGGCGTTGCGTCAACACTTCTTCCTGGATGGCAACTATATGTCCGGTCCCGGTGGTATTTGGACTATCGATCTGCCGGTCATCACCATGGTGAGCCAGATGCCTGCCGTTCCCGAGCCGAACGCGATCTACTTGGCAATCTGCAGCCTCATGGGAATCTGTGGTGTCTGCTGGCGGCGAAGTCGTCACAAATAGCGATTACTGGCGATTTCACAAGGAGGTTCATTACTTGCATTTTTCGGAGAATGGAACTTTTCGGCCCTTGGATCATATACCTGATCAAGCCCTAACAGGAGAATGAGAATGTCCCGCATCAAAGCGTCCGTAGTTGCACGCGATTGCTTTTCGCTTTTCGTTCTTTTCCTCGTCGGCGTATCACCGGCGTACGCCGTCACCACGAATGGCGCGAACTTCGACGGCATCATGTCGTTAATTTATGACAACAGTAGCGGGAATGTCTTCATCGAGAATGCTCCGCTCACGAATCCGGCGGTTCAGCAATTGCAGATTGCATCGACCGGCGGACTTTTCATTCCCGGCAACTTGAGCATGCCCTCGCTCTCGCCACCGGTAACCATCGTCTCGGCCACGGCGAATTTAATCGATGTGAGCTGGTCGGGAGGCAACTTCTTGGGTACCGGCTCGTTTATCGGCAACATTCTGGGAACGGGCATTTCGCAAGCCACGCTATTGAACGACCTAACGATAAATTGGGCCCCTAACGCCTCCTCGTTGACCGGTGGTGACCTGCTCTACGGCACCTATGGAACGACGGCCGGCAATCCGGTTTTGCCCAACACGGGAAGCAATGGGTTCTTCCGCTTCTTCAACGTGGGTACGGGCCAGTTCTTCGATCCGCCGTTCGCCATCGGGTTCGAATACGAGATGACCAGTGCGTCGCAGTTTACCAAGGTAGGTTTGCCGCTAGGATACGGCAACAACTTCAGCGTTCTCGTCGGCAACGTGGCGGTGGCTACAGGGCTCGTCGGTGGCAGCGACTATACGTTCTCCGGGAGTGGTGTCAGTGCGTTCTCGCTTGTCGGGATTAACCCGGCCGTCGACGCGAGCCTTGGCAATGCATTTCCGCTGTACCTGGAGTTCGACACGCCCACGGCAAGTTTCAACATGACGGCCCTAACTGTTGGCGAACCCGCCTCCCTCGCCCTGGCGATTCTCGGGTTGTTGTCCCTGGGATTAATCCGCTGGCGTAGTCGACGGTGGTAATTCGTACCGACCAACTAATATGCCATCCGCCGATTCCTGCGTATCGAAAGAGCCTTTCATGTTTTAGTCATTTCCCAATTATTTTTGAAGGAAGGAGACATTGTCATGGCAGCACAGACTCACACGACAAGTTTGCGATCCGATAAAAGATTTTTACTTCCCGCCTCGCTGGCCGCACTGGTCGGCTGGTTTCTCTTCAGCGCATATGCGGAAGCCGCCATCAGTGGTGTCAATACTCCCGGTACTTCATTGGCATCGATTACATTTGACGACACGTTTTCAGTCTTTCCGCCCAACGGTATTACAAATACGGGCCCGTCGGTATCCCCTTGGAATGGTTCCATTATTGTTTTGCCGTTGACGACCGATCCTGTCACTTTCGATTTTGCCAGCGGAAGCATCGACGCTACCTTCCTCGGCAATACTTACGCCATCAACATTACCAACGTAACGCTGGATCAGGCTGTCCCTAACACCGGTACCGCCCATCTTAATTTCGCATTCAACATTGAATTCCAGTTGGATGCGCTCGGTCTTCCTTCCCAAGCCACACTCTTTCCAAACTTCGTCGTCAACGGCACCGTCCAGAACATTCCCGGGAGTTTCGCGGCACTCAGCGGCTGGATCAATTACTCCGGAGTTAACACGGCCGGCACTATCAGCGTGCTCGAAACGGTGAACTACAACAACCTCTGGAACACTCCGGGCCCCTTCAGCGGACTGGCCGTCGGAATACCCGTGAACGGGGTCACTCCCCCGCTGGTTGCAAATACCACGCTTACATTGGACGGCTTCATTAGCTTCCAGGTTGACCCCGCCTCGATTAACGCCCAAAGCGTCCAGTCTGTCCCCGAGCCCTCGAGTTTTGCCCTCGGTATCCTCGGGCTACTGTCGCTGGGCATCATCGTTTGGCGGCGACTCAAATAGCTCGTCCGGATCATCTGAAAGAACCTATACCCCGCCGGGTCGCTTTGACTCTGCGGTTCCGTAGACCCCCTAGTGTGGAAGACTGTGCTAAGTCGATCAAGGTTTTCGCCGGTAGTGAAGTCATCGCTGAGACCAATCAAGCCAAGCGGGTGCTCGAAACGAGTCATCCCCCGGTCTACTACATACCGCCCGCAGGCATCCGCATGGATCTGTTGGAGGAAACGCGTAGGGAGTCTTTCTGCGAATGGAAGGGAAGAGCCCGCTACTTTGATGTCGTGACCGGCGAGCGACGTATCAAAAACGCGGCGTGGGCCTATCTCGCACCGACTTCCGCCTTTGAATCGATTCGTGACCACTTGGCGTTCTATCCGAATCTAATGGATGCCTGTTTCGTCGGCGAAGAGCAAGTTCGAGCACAAACCGGCGGATTCTACGGTGGTTGGATCACGAGCAACATTGTTGGCCCGTTCAAGGGTGAGCCTGGTACGATGGTTTGGTGAGAGTACAGGCCGAATTGTCTCGACAACTCCCGTACTGACGCCACGAGCCTTTACAACTCCCGTCAGTGAAGAATCGGCATCGAGGTGATCCGGCGATAAGGCGGAGCGATGCCTGATATTCGGCCGATAGCGAGATAAATGGACAAGCAATTATGGAAACATCACACGGCAAAAGTCCCCAGGTAGCTATCGTGGGAGCAGGCATTGCCGGTCTCTCATGTGCGCAGCGACTCGCTGAAGCTGGTCGGAGCGTCCGTGTCTTTGAAAAGAGTCGGGGAGTCGGCGGGCGCATGGCAACACGTCGCACCAAGCAGGGCGCTGCATTTGATCATGGCGCGCAATATTTTACCGTCAAGGACGATCGACTGCAGCAGCACGTTGATCGCTGGATCGAAGCAGGTATTGCCGCACGATGGCAGGGGCGGATTTGCACGCTTGCCGCCGGATTGTGCATTCCGTCGACATCGGAAACGATGCGGTATGTGGGGGTTCCCACCATGACGGCAATACCCAAGCATCTGGCGGCAAATCTGGATGTCGTCCTACAGACTCCGATCTCGCGAATCGCGCATGAAGCTGGTGTTTGGCGAGTCCAAGGTGAAGCCAACGCGGATCTGGGTCGGTTTGACGTCCTGATTGTGACCGCACCGGCACCGCAGACTTCCCGCCTGGTTGCTGATATTCCCGCGTTTCGTGCCAAGGTCGCCGCTGTCGAGTTGGCGCCATGCTGGGCTGTGCTGCTCGCTCTAGATGAACCCCTCGCAGTGCCGTTCGATGGCGCGTTTGTGCAAGATTCGCCCCTCTCCTGGATTGCCCGTAACGACAGCAAACCCGGTCGGTCGGCGGCGCCCAACTGTTGGGTTCTCCATGCGAGTCCTGCATGGTCGCGAGAACACATCGAGGACGTTGCTGATTCTGTCACGCCTACATTGGTGTCGGCTTTTTGGTCAGCGACTGGAACTGCACCTCGGTCGTGTTTGGTTGTCAATGCACACCGCTGGCGATACTCCCTGCCTCACGAACCATTGGAGCAGCGGTGCCTGTTTGACAGGGAATCGAAACTCGGTGCGTGTGGTGACTGGTGCGGTGGTCCGCGTGTGGAAGGCGCTTTCCTTAGTGGCCTTGAAATGGCCGAAACGGTGATCGCAAGTCTTCCATGAAACAGCACATGTCCGTATCGCGAGTAAGCCCGCAGCAAGGAGGGTCTGCCAACTCTCCGCTTCGATGAACCGCTTTGCCTTTACTTTGCGTGTGTCGTTATTTCAGATTCCAGGTGTCCCAAGCCATCCACGAAACTAACAGTCCGCGTAGTGAACGACCTGCACAAACCAAATGACGCCAACCATGTACATGGTCGCTGCCAAGTGCGTCAGAAGAATCAATCGGGGCACCCCTTCGATCATGCAAAGTCCTCCAGGATGGCTTCAGCGGCCCGCCGTCCCGAAACCATCGCTCCTTGAATGGAGGCATTGTCGCGGTGATCCCCGCAAACGTAAAGTTTTGGCTCTTGGCGTACGGAACGCTCCGGCTCGGCAAGTGCCGGTGGCGATTGCGTGGGTAGGGCGTAAGGAATGCGATAGGTGCGGAGATGTTGCCAATCCCGGACCGCTGCGCCAAACCAATCAGAGAGCTGTCTACGCACTTCTGCTAAGAGGTTACTTGCGTCGTCTTCCAGGCCAAGCACTGTCGCCGAGATTAGGCATGCTTCGGGCGGACCGTAGGTAGGGGCGACCACAGTTGGCACACACAGATTATTTATGGGTCCCCTGCCGTCCCCGTTGAGCACGAGCATCGGAGCCTCGACGGGTGCACGCGGTGCCGAAAAATAGAGACAGGTCACGCTTTGACTCGAAGAGGAAATCGAATCGCCAAGCAGTTGCGCTGCGGACGCGCCCTCCGCCGCAACAACTACGGCGCCAGCACGAAGCGCTTCACCCGTTTCTAGACGCACGGATCCCGGTTGAACGTTCGTAACTCTCGATCGCAAACGGATATCGCTCGACGGCAATGCCGAGGCAATTTGTCGCGGAATGGCCTCCATGCCTTCGGCCGGCAAGCACGCGCTGCCCAGTGCAAACATGCGGAAGACGAAGTCAAACATTCGGCTCGAGCTATGCAGGTCGAAATCGAGAAAGATTCCACCAAGAAATGGTCGGAAGAAACGCTCAATCATCTCGGGCGAAAAGCCGGCGCCTTGAAGCTTCTTTAGCGTTGTCGTCTCGGGGTCACGCAGTCGCTCCTCCAGGCTCCCCTTCAGTGATCGAGCGCGGAGGCGAGCCATCCGTAGTTTGTCCGTAAGGGAACCGATCGGAGAAAACATCGAGCGAAGGGCCGCGAGAGGCTGCCGCCACGGATCGGTCAGTTGATGGAACCGGCCACCGTACCGCACGAGAGCCCCCGGAAGGAAGGGCCTTAGTTGGAGGGCCTCGTAATCAAGGACCTCCTGCGCTTCCGGATAACTCGTCAGGAACACCTGAAAGCCACGATCCAGCAAGAACCCCTCAACTTCGTCTGTGCGGATCCGACCTCCGACTCCATCGGATGCCTCCAGGATCAAGAATCGAAGGCCATCCTGCTGAAGCCGCCGGGCGCAACAGAGCCCAGACAAGCCAGCTCCCACAATGATCACGTCGTAAGTCATCTGCTCCTCGACGCTGCGTACGAAGATCGAATTGCCGGTGCACTTCGTAGACGAACCGATTGGAATCCTACTCGACTGAAAAACCCTCAAGAAATGGGCGCAGCACGGCAGGCTGATTCAAACGATAGCCGACGCGGTCCGCAAAAAACAGCAACAGCGTCTAGGGCACCCGTGGACTCAGTCCTCTTTGTCGGGATCGTCCGATGCGATAACTGCGATGAATGCCGAGGCGATGGTCACGCCAAAGACCGCACAGCCCACAGCAAGAATGAGCGCTTCATCCATCGGCCCGACCTCGCGATAGTACCAGGGTGCCGAACGCGAGAATTGAAGGAACCCACAGTCCTACAAATACGCCTTGGTCCTTCGATCCAGTAAACCATAGGGAAACCGAGAACAGAAAAGAGACTCCCGCGGCGGCAATGAATCCGAGCTTGGCGTGTTTGGTGGTCATGATGCTGTTCCTTACTGTATCGATACAAATTGAGTGTTTGAGGTCGCAAGTTCCGGGACACGGCCAACAAAGTAGCGGTTGACTCGCATGTAGGCGACCACCGACGTGTCGGTCTCGTGTAGTTCGATTCGGTATTCAATACGATTTTCTTGTTCAAGAGGACTATAGGAACGCCATTCGTCTTGGCAATGCCTGATGCCGAGTTTTTAACACAGCCAAGGACTGCCGGAGGGTCTCTGGTCTGCCGGACTGTTCTACAAAACCTATATCCCGAAGCCCTGTTTCGTTGGGCTGGCATGGAGATACCGCGCTATTCACAGATCTGGCAGTGTGTCGGCATGATTGTCGGTGTCTATGGCGTCGGTAATTTGATCGCGGCGTTCGATCCAATCAGGCAGGACGTCGGCGGGAGAGGAAAGAGGAAACGGATATGGCCCAAGGTGATGAAGAACCTGGACGCGTACCGTAGTTCAGCTCGCCCCCTCCAGCGGCCAGCGGCTGAATGCCTCGCGGCGCGCGCGACCAATTCAAGATTGCCGCCGCATCCAATATTCTCGAAACGCCTTCAGCCGGGGGAGCGATT
>JBGTJT010000084.1:0-3715 GCA_041744995.1 Pirellulales bacterium
GCACCGCCATCAACGATCAATGGCCTGCATTTCAAACCCATCGAATCCAAAACGAAACTAACCGACTTTATCCCGAACGCCGCATACTCCAACAACTTACATGGCAACTCGCTGCATAGCGCAACGCCGGTTACACCCATTTGTTTAGGATTTCGATATTAGGATTTCGAATTTATCGCCTCCATATTTTGTTCCTGTGATTCATCGCTTCAATCCGCTACTCCGTCGCTTTCACGCCGAGCTTTTCCAAAAAGACGCGTGTGTAGTCCGCCTCGGGCAGGTTTGCCGGCTTGCCGAATTGCTGGTCGTCGATGGGGCCGTTGAGCCGCACCTCGAACAGTTCCAGTATCACCACCGCCGTGGTACGCGGTCCTTCGGCCTCTTTATTGAGCCGATGGTATTCCACGCGATGCGGAAAGCCGCCTTGCTTGCCGATGTAGATCACCACCTCGTGAGGAACCTGCATCGGCAGCCCGTCCAGTCGCACGGCGTTGCCGGCGCGGATCGCATCGACCTGGTCGGGCAGCAACTTGGCAAGCGGCTCGGGGCGCCAGACGCCGCGCAGTTCATGCACCGGCACGTCGCCCAAGTAAGTCTCGCTGATCGGCAGAAACTGGAAGCCAGCTTGCAGATCGGCGAGCATTCGCGGCAAGCCGCCCATCGCCAGCGATTCGGACACCGCCGGCGCCGATTGGGGATTGTGGGTGTTCAACTCGTCACGGACGCGGCGAAGATCGACGATCTTTAGCTGCGGCTGACCATTGAGATTCTCGTAAATCCACAAAAACCGCCCGTCGGCCACGTGGCTGATCGTGCTGCTTGCTTGGGCGCGTTGGATCGACATCTCCAGACGGAACTTGCGCGCCGCCCCCCTGCCCTGCTGCAAATACAAACCGGGTCCGGCCAATTGATGGCCGAGCAGGTTGACCTGCTGGCGGAGCCGCGCGGAAATGGAATCTTGGCCGCGGACGCTCTCCAGCGCAGCTTGCATGATGGCGTTGCCCCGCTCGATCCGCTGTTCCGTACCCATGCCGTAAGCGGCTGCTGCCAAGTCGGTTACGGCGTTCGGTGTGGCCGTATTGGCAACTGGCGGTTGGGCGTTGCCGGCACCGCCGATCAAGGCAGCTAGCAATAGTGCGAAGCTGGGAAGTTTGCAGTTCATGTTCCGGTTTTACGGTTTTTACCAAAGAAAACGATTCTGACGTGCCGAATTCTACATGACGTCGGAGGTCACACTCGTCGGCAGGTTCGCGCCCTTGGCTCGAACCAGACTGGCCGATTGTACCGCCGCCGCGACTCGGGAGTCCACGGCAGTCTTGCCGCAGATGACCGACTCTAGGACACCAACTTCAGGAATCACTGTGACCATCGCAATTGGCGCTATTGGAGCGAGAGCGATTGGCCACCACGCGTTTGCAGCCCGTCTCGTACGGGGGGAACCATTCACGAGACCGCCGTTCAAAGGGAACCAGGCATGAGAAATCGCATTACTCTCGTCACCGCAGTCTGTATTGTTGTCGCCTTGGCGACCACGGGCTGCCGCTTTCCATTGAAGAACAAATTGCCGCCGGCCCAGCGGCTGATGGAGCCTGGGCCTGGAGTCGGCGGCCCCGGTCCCGGTGTGCTGATGCCGGCGATGGACATGCCGATGCCGGCCATGGCCTCGCAGATGGCGTTTGTCGGCCCCGCCGGCATGCACGTTACCTGGGACGTCGGCGGCATGGGCATCTTCGACAGCCAACCGCTGGTCACGCCCGGCACGCAAGACTTTCCGCAAGGGGGCATCTACCGCTTGAAAGTGACCAACATCCCGGGCCGGCCGGGCGTGGAACTCTATCCATCGATTGAAGTCGCCCCGGTCACTCCGCGTACGGAAGCCTACCTGGCTCACAACGCGATTCCGATTCAGTTCACCGAGGAAGACTTCGACCAGGTGCTCAGCGGCAACTTTGTCACCAAGGTGATCTACTTGCCTGATCCCGAATTCCAGGAAGTACCGCTGGCTGGCATCGACACTGTGGTCAGCACGCGACTCGATCCGGGCGTCGATCCGATCGTCGAGGCAGACCGGCGCGGGTCGATCCTCTGCATCGTGCGGCTGGGCAACAAGGATCTGGGCGGCCCCGGCCAACTGCACGGCGTTGCTCCGGTCAATTACGAGCAAGCAATCCACGGCGACGGGTACATGCATGGCGGAGGTTACATGCATGGCGGCTATGCGGGAGAGATGCCGCACGGCTACGGCCCCGCAATGATGCCGCCAACCGGTCCCGGCGGCAGCGCCGTGCCGCCTTACGTGGCCGGTATGTCCGCTCCTCAGTACGGCATGCCGACCAGCGGAACGCCGATCGGCCTGCCCGGTCCGCCGCACATCCCCTTCGGTGTTCAAGCCGGCCTGCAACGCCACGTGATGGTCAACCACACGCCGCAGCACCTGCCGCCGCCGACCGAGAAGATTCACATGGATCTGAAGCAGTCGCCGGGCTACCACTATCCGCGGCCGTCGAACCACCTCTGGCTGCACGAAAAGACGCACCCGGCCCCGGCCTGGTTCCGCAATTCGCTGCATGATCGCAAGCAGTATCAGGCCAGCGGTCAGTACGGCGAGCAGTACGGCGACGAGTATTGTGAATAAACAGTCGCGACCGCCGAGGAGGGCGAGCCGTCCTCGGCGCTGCGAACTAATTCCTCTCAGCAGGCGAACATCCGCAGGCCGGGAGATCCTCTTGACGACGTATCCCAGACAATGGTTCTTACGCCTTGCACCACGGCAACTTGTCAGCACTTGCGCCGGTTCCTCGGAACCGGCGTAATTGTCGCGACGGTGCTGGCGCCTTGGATCGGCTCGCAAGTTGCGAACGCTCAAAGGCCCGGCATGCACGACCGTCAAACCTGCGACATGCCTCCGGGAGCGATTGGCCGCTGGCAAGTTCAGCAAGGCGGACCTTTGGCGGGATACTTTCAGCCGGTGGAAATCAAGGCTCCGCGAGGAGCCTTGATTTCGCTGGCGCATGAGGGCTTCTTCGACCGGGGCGAACCTTCGCCGCGCGGCGCCCGGATGCTGGTCGGAAACGTCTATCGGTTCCAGGTGACCAACATTCCCGGCCAGCCCGGCGCGGAGCTGTTTCCCACGGTGGAGGTCATCGATCGCACCTATCCGCCGAGCCATCAAGCGTCGGCCTTTCCGGTCGAGGTGGCGATCACGCAAGAAGACCTGATCCTCGCACTTCAAGGCCGGCTGGTGACGCGGGTCGTTTATCTTGAGGATCCTCACCGCGCCTTGCCGACCCGACAGCCGGACGGCCAGCAGGAATGGTTCGAGGCGGGCGAAGGCGAAGATCCGCTCGACGTGGCGCGGACGTTGGGCCGGCCGATGGCCATCTTGCGGATCGGCGGCCGGGTGCCGGGACAATCCGGCCCCACGCCGCAATTCATGTACGGCTCGCCGCCGTGGATTCCGTTTGAAATCCAACAGCGCCCCGCCGAACTACGCGCGCCGGTTCCCGCCCGACCGATGCCGGAAGGGGCCGCGCCGGAAGAGGCCGCGGAAGAGCAACCCATGCAGGAGGCGCGGAACAGCCAGTTGCCGTCCGCCGCCCACTGGTCGAACAACCCGCCAGCAAGGTAATCGTCGATGAGCAATAGCGACCGGCAATCCGTTGCCGCAAGTTTCTTTCCGCGCTGGTGGCGGTACACGATGATCGCCGCTTGCGTG
>JBGTJT010000085.1:0-12755 GCA_041744995.1 Pirellulales bacterium
CCGCGCGCCGCCCGTCCAGAAACGAGGGATCATTACCTTGTTCAGCCGCTTAGAAGAAGCGGTTGAACTGAACGGTGATTTCCGAATCGGGCAGACGGAGGTCTCCCGTTTGCTCGTGCCTCAATGGGGCCACCGCCGCCACCGACAGCCGAGAGAGCTGGGTGACGTCGATGTGGAACCCGGCGGTCAAGTTGAGAATATCGAGATGACCGAATTGGTTCGAGTACGAAGTGCCACCACCATTAAGCTCAACGACGTCCGTACTTTGCAGTGTTGTCGTGTAATGCAATTCGACGGTCGGGACAATCCGGCGGAAATACCGGGCGGATGGGTTGAAGTAAAGTTCATAGTTGAGCGCCAAGTCGAGGCTCAGTAGAGTCTGTTCCTGATAGATGCCGACCCGCACGCCATCTTCAAGGATTCCATTGCCATTCGTATCGAACGCGGTCTGAATGTATCCGGTGAGCCACCAACGGCTGGAGAGTGAGTGGTTAAACCCGAGGAATGGGACCAGTACAACCGACTCACTCTCGATAGTGGTGCTGGCGCCACCCTCGTCAATGTAGGTATCACTAGAGGTGGGCAGCCCAATGCCGAGTCCTATTGCAACATTCGTGTAGGCGTTGGAAACCAACAGCACCTTCGGAATGAGTTGAATGTTGCCGAATTCGGTGGCTGTGGCGAAACCGTTGGCTGTAACTTGATGCGTGTCCGCGGTGTGAGCGAACGGAATCCGCACCTCCAGCGAGGTCAGCCCATCGAAGAACGTCTTTTCAACGCCGAACGTGTAACGATCCACACTCGTGCGCCCACCATCGTAATAGAGCGCGTTGTGGTAATGATGGTAATTGAAGAACACGCGGTCGACTGGCAGTACGACGCCGTTGTCGGACACCTTGAAGACATGCGCGCCGGGGCCTTGCGCCCCAAATGTATCGTCCTCTGAACCGGCCGGGAAATAGAAATCGCCAATCATGTTCATGGCGAACGCGTCGGGCGAGGTGACCGGCTGTTCGCCCATCGGGATCACGTTCTGCTGCGGGCCGAAATCGATGTCGCCTCCCAGATCGAAGTCGTCCCCCAGGTCCGTAACGCCATCCGCGTCGGCCGGACTTGTGGGGGCGCCGGGGTAGCATTGTTGACACGGCTGGGGACAACCGCGCCCGCGGTGGCGCCAGCCCGCGTCAGCTTGCGACGGCGCGGCTGCCGCGACAACCGTCAGCGCGAGCAGGTAGTTCATTAAAGTACGAGTTTTCACGGGTAGAGTCTCCTTAATTTGACTTCGTGAATGGCAGAAATCTTAACCATCCCCAACGGGTTGACCTACCAACCTGCTGCATACCGGTCGGCCGGACGGCAGGTAGTGCCCGCGGAATCGGCATGGCTAAGATTCCTGACAAACCGCCTATTACCAGTCCAATCGTCAAAATGTCGCCCCCGCTTAAGGGGCGAGCGCCTAAAAGTACGGATTGGCGGGGCTTCGCCGGTTGAATCGTGCGAATTTGTAGCGATTAAGACAATTCGCCGGCCGCAGACGGCTACGGCTCCAACAGGGTGGCAAAAGCCGGCAGACTTAGCACGGACTGAAGTGTGCCGTCCTGGCTCATCAGGTCGCGGAGCGTGGGGCGATCCACCAGGTTTGCCTCTAAGGCCGCCTGCGTACAGCCGATCAGGACCGGCTCCAGGTGGTCTCCCCTTGGTTCCTCATCTCCGTGCGTGGAAAGGCGCACGATCAACCGCAGGGCTGCTAGCAGGGCGTCGGCGTCCGGCAGCCCGCCGGCCGATTGAGACGCCTGTTCGACGGCATCTTCCGGCTTGCCCTCCAGCGCGAGCGAAACAGCCAGACGCAGCCGAAGCTCCGGAGTGGACTCGTCGCCGGCGATTGCAAGTGTTTCTCGCAACACCTGTACCGCCTCGGCATGCCGTCCGGATGCGTCGAGCGTCTCCGCCAGCCCGTAGCGGGCGTGAACCAACAG
Source organism: Pirellulales bacterium (assembly GCA_041744995.1). Lineage (GTDB taxonomy): Bacteria > Planctomycetota > Planctomycetia > Pirellulales > UBA7805 > JBBDLY01. The sequence goes on from JBGTJT010000085.1 coordinate 1,977, forward strand.
ATGCCGCGGATAGACCTCGTCCCCTTTGGCCGCCAGCAACCACTCGCGCGATACGACCGCCCGCCGCCACCACTCGATCGCGTCGGGCAAATCTTCCGCCTCGGCCGCCATCAGTTCGCAGGCGCGCCCCAAGGCGAACAGCCCCGTGGCGGACTGGTGTTCCAAGTAAAGTCGTTCCCAGCCCTCGATCGCGGCGACAAGATTCTCCCGGCGGGCGGCAGGCGGTTCGAGTTGCGCCAAATCAGCGTACGCGTCGGCAAGTTCCGCCAGGTAGTATGGCTCACCGGCTCGCTGCTCGACCAGTCGCCGGAGCATTTCGACTGCTTCCTGGGCGGCCTGCCGGGCGGCCGGCATGTCGTCTCGATAGCGATATATCTGACTCAACCGTCCGGCGGCCCGCGCGAGCCGTTCGCTGTTTTCGATGGCGTCCGGATTGTCGTGCAATATTTTCCGCAGGATGTCCGCGGCTGCGACGAACGAGTGCTGTGCTGAGTCCAGATCGTCCGCCTGGACCTGCAACAGTCCAAGGCTTTCGTGCGTCGCCGCAAGGCGGCTGCGATAATCGGGGACCTCTGGATGCTGTTCAACGAGCGACGTGCGGATGGCGAGCGCCTGGGAGTGAGCGGCCCGCGCCTGGTCCCATTTTTGCAATTGCAGCAGCACCGCCCCCTGGCAACTATAAGCCAGCGCCCGCACAGCTTGATGCGCGGCGTTGGAGGAATGTTCGGCGGCGATCCGGTCGCTGATCTCGACGGCGCGGCTGGCCGCATCCAGTGCGGCCGGAACATCGTCTACCCGCAACAGCAGAAAGCCGAGATTGGCCAATCCTTGCGCATGATCGTTGGCCACGCCGGCAATGGCCGGATAGTGTTCGACCAGCGTCTGCCCCACCGCCAGCGACTCTTGCTGTTCGACAATGGCCTGTTGCAGGCGGCCTTGCTCCTCATAGAGATTGGCCAGGTTGTTGTGGTTGTTCGACAACGCCTGTTGGTAAGCGGTCACGGCGGGGTGCGCCTCGGCGAGTCGCTTGATACTGCTTTGCGCGGCGCGGTACGTGCGTTCCGCTTCGGCGTAGTCGCCGTTTATTTGCCTTACCTCGGCCAGATTGTTCAAACTCAACGGCAGCATATCGCTGTAGAACAGGCCCTCGGCGTCCGCGGCGCTGACTTCGTTCGCCAACGCCACGGCGCGGTGGAACAGCACCTCCGCCTCGTTCAATTCGCCGGTGCTCAAGTAAACTCGGCCGAGGTGATTCAAGCAACCGACGTAGGAATCCATCGCCGCGTAGTTGTCGGGCGCCAGCCGCCGGATTTCCGAGAAGAGTTCCTCGGCCTGACGCAGCGCAACGATGGCTGCGGTGGGCGCCCCGTTGGCGTGCAGCATTCGTCCCAGGTAGGTCGTGCTTACGGCCAGCCGTTGACGGTCGTCCCTCGATTCCGGATGCGCGGCGACCAGCCGACTGCGGATCGCCTGCGATTGCTTGCACGACGTGATCGCCTGGGCGAGCGATCCTTGTTCCATTCGGATGATTCCTTGCCAGAGATAGCTGTCGGCCAGATCGTCGAGCAGGTCGGCCCGGTCGGGAAACTCCGCAGACAAAGGTTCTCGTATGGCCAGCGCCGCCTGAATCGCCTCGCGACTTTCCGACACCTCGCCAATCGACAGGCTGAGCCGCGCCAATGCGTGGCAGGCGCTGCCTTGCGCCTTGCGCAGCTCGACGTCCGCCGGCTGTTGCTGCATCAGTTCGTTGTAAAACTCACGGGCGATCGCCAGTTGATCCCGCCGCACATGCTCCAGCCCGAGCGACTGCAGCACCGGATCCTCGCTCATGCGGATGACGGTGCTATCGACGGCGTTTAGGGCCAAGGCAAAGTAGCGCATGGCGTCCTCGCGCCGCTGCTCGGCCAACGTGCGTTGCTCCGCCTCACGGTCGAGCGCCCGGGACGTTCGATAGAGGCCGATCGAGGTGCTCGCGACCACCGCCAGCAGCGCCGCGGCGCACAAGCCGATCAGCGCGGCCGAAAGCCGATTGCGGTCCGACCAGCGACACAGTCTTCCCCATGGTCCGATTGGCCGCGCCAGGATCGGCTTGCCCGCCAGATAAAGCGCCAGATCGTCGGCCAAAGCGCTGGCCGAGGCGTAGCGCTTGGCGGGATCCTTTTCGAGACATTTCATGCAGACCGTTTCCAGGTCGCGATCGACGTCGGGATTCAAGGTGCGGGGGGAGGCGGGCGCGTCGGCGATTACCTGCCGCAACGTCTCCGCCGGGCCGGCGGCTTGAAACGGCGGACGGCCGGCCAGCAAGTGATAGAGCGTTGCGCCGAGCGAGTAGATATCGGCCGACTCCGTCACCGTGGCTGCGTTGGTTGCTTGTTCGGGAGACATGTAGGGGGGCGAACCGAACACGGCCCCGGAATACGTCATGTCGGGGCGGCCCTCGCACAGTTTCGCCAGGCCAAAGTCGACAATCAACACCTGATCGGTCGCGCTTTCCAACAACAGATTGGCCGGCTTGACGTCGCGGTGCAAAATACCGTGGCGATGCGCTTCGTCCAAGGCGCGGGCGATCGGCGCCAGGTAGCGGGCGGCGCGGCGGCATTCGAGCGGTCCCTTGGCAATTTCGTCGGCCAACGTGCGGCCGGTGACGATCTGCATCGAATAATAGTGCTGCCCGTTGGCCTCGCCCACGTCGTACACGGTCACGATATGTGCATGCTGCAAGTTGGCCGCGGCGAACGCCTCGTTGCGAAACCGGTCGACGACCGTCTCGCGCTGCTCCGGCGGCAAACCGCCCAGCAGATCGTTGCGGAGCACCTTCAGCGCGACGGTTCGTCCCACCTTCCGCTGTAACGCCCGATAGACGACCCCCATTCCGCCGCGGCCCAACTCGTCGATCAGCAGATAGTCGTCGATCGGAAAACCGAGCGACGCAGGCGGCTCGCGATCCGAGACGGTGTCGGTCAGCGATAAGTCGATCGTGGCGTCCGTGGGGGAGGCAGTTGGTACGAGTCCGGACGTCGCTTTCAGCCGCACGCTCGAATCCCCCAACAGCCCATGCACCAACGGCGCGTCATCGGGGAAGCGTCGGCACAACTCGTCGATGGCGACCGATTTGCCCGAGACGGATGCAAGCTCGACTTGCACCAGGATCAGTTCGCGAAGCAGATAGCGCCGCTGCCTAGGCGGCAAGCCGTCGAGGAACGGCTCGATGTCCGCCGATCCGGCTCGCAATTCCGCTTCAAACCGATCGCACAATTCGTCGGCCAGTACCACGAACTCGTCGTCAACCGGGTCGTCATGCATGAGACGCCGCGTCCTTACTCCATAAACGACGGACGATCGCCAGCTTGCGTGTTACCGCGCGGGACGAGACCCCCAACTGCTCCGCGATGTCGTCGTTGGTGTAACCTTCCAACTTCAGTCGCACGATCTCGCGTTGCGGACCATCCAGCATGGCGAGCATCGTGGCGCATGTATCCGCCATCTCCGCGGCCAGGTCGGGCGACGTTTCGTCGCCGCAAAAGGCGTCCAGCCCAACGTGGTCGCCGCCGTCGCCGTGTGCGAGGAACACCGATTCCCCCCGTGTGCGCCCGACGCCGCGTTTGGACGCGTTTTGGTACTTGTACAAGGCGAAGACTTTACGAGTCGTAATGGTCGCCAACAGCTTCCAGAGATCATCGCGGTCGTTCAGCTTGTCGTAGCCCTGCTCGGACGCATAACAGACGAAACTATGAAACGCGCTGAGTGCGACATCTTCCTCGTCGGCCACGCGGCGGTTGGCGCCGCGGAGCCGCGCGGCGGCCAGATTGACCAACCGGGGCTGATACTTTTCCCACAGCAGGCGAACGGCATCTTGGTCACCTTGCTTCAACTGGTCGATCCATTGGCTAACGTCAAAATCCGCCGACATACCAACCCCCACAAATAGAACTACCGGCTCAGCCCCAATCATAGCCAACAAACATGGGCAGCGAAAGCAAAAAAATGGCTGGCGTCCAGGTTCTCCGCAGAACCGCCATGTAAGAGTAGAGGGAAGTGGATGAATCCCCAGCGGACGCTTGCAATGGCGTCCGCCCGGTAGTTAAATGTGTCAAGAGACCGCATGTTGCGCCGTTTTGCGAGCGGTTGCACTGCTTGTCCAATCGCCTTGAGGCTTAAAAATGCGACTGGTCGCCTTGCTGATGTTGAGCGTGGCCGCCTGCGGTTGGCTGGACCTGGCGCGGGTTTTGGCTGAAGAGGATGGTCCGCCTCGATTGCTGCTCACGACCGGCGGGCCGAGCGAATCGGTTCGAGCGCTGCGATTCTCACCCAGCGGCGACCACTTCTACTCCGCCGGAGGGGACAAATACGTCAGCGTGTGGGCTGTTTCCCGCGAGGGGCCGGGGCAGTTCTCTCAGGCGCGGCTGAGCCAAAAGATCTATTGGGAGATCGCTCGGTCGCATCGCGGCGTCGTGTATGCGTTGGCGGTGTCGCCGGACGAGCGACTGATTGCCTTTGCCGGCCAATGCGCTCGCAACAGCAACGGCAATATTTGGATCTACGACGTTACGCGAGACGCGTTGGTCAAGGTGCTCGGCGGCGAGATTATCGAGGGGCACCGCAATACGGTGATCGGCCTTGACTTCTCGCCCGACGGCAAGCGCCTGCTGTCGGTAAGCAAAGACGGTATGGTCTGCCTTTGGAACGTAGCAGACTGGAAACAGCACGTGGTGGTCGCGGCCGGCCGGCAGGAGTTCCAGTGGCGGGCGGCGATCTTTCTTTCGAGTTCTCGATTTGTGATCGGCGCCGCCGACGAGCAACGGCAGGGAAACTCGCGGTTGGTGCTCTACGATGTGGAGCGGCCGACTGCGCCGTTGGGACACGCGCGTCGGTCGCACGTGGGGCAAGTGGTTGCGATTGCGCGCGATCCGGCATCGGGACGGTGGGCCTCCTCCGACCAAGGCGGCAACGTCTACCTGTGGGACGGCTCGGCGGAGGTCGGTTCGTGGACTCTGGCCGACAATCGTCTGGCGCAGCAAATGGCGTTTGACGGCGACCGGCTGTTCGTGACCACGCAGCGGCAAGCCCGCCGACCGGCCGTGGCGCAGCTTTGGGATACAAGAACGAAACGCCTGCTCGACGAATTGACGCTGGCCGCCGCCGCCGACGGCCACGCCTGCACGGTGAGTCCCAAAGGCGACTACTTCATTACCTACGCCGGCGACACGGCCGAGTTGCTGTTTATCGAACTCCGCGATGCGGACGGCAAGCGGCACGATCAGCCGCTGACTCGCGGACGGACCAGCCGCCTGCGAGGGACCGGCCAAAAGATATGGAAGGTTGCGTTCGACGCGGCCGATTCGTACAAGATTGGACTGGCCGAAAAACTACGTGAGGACGGTACGTTTTCGTTTGGCGACGCCGGCGAGATCACCCGCTACTTCGACCTGGCGCGGCCCTCGTTCTTGCCTCCGCGCGACGCCCCCGGACGGCTCCGCTCGTACACCGACGGAGCGGGCGGGTGGAAGGTGACGCCCAGTTCCGATCGGTATACGCTCACGCTGAGTTTTCAGGGCCAGGCTCGCGGTACGATCCGACTCGACAATGATTATCAGGGCCCATTAACAGCTTATTGCTGGCTGGCCGACGCCCAGGGGCAGCCGTACGGAATCGCCGTCGGCACCGCGCAGCAGCATGGCGTTTTTGTCTACGCCTTGCCCCGGCAAGGGGCATGTCGACTGCTCCGCTATTTCCGGGACCACTCGGGCTGGGTGACCTCGGTGGGGGCCTCAAGCGACGGCAAATACCTCGCTTCGTCCTCCGCCGATGGCACAATCAAGGTGTGGAGTCTGGAAGGGCTGCTTGCCGAGGAGCGGCCGTGGAAAGGACGGGCCGCGTGGGGCATGTCGCTGGACCAAGGTGACAACAATCAGCGAGGATTGGTGGTTCGCAACCTGCTCGACGTCGGCATCGCAGCGCGTCGTGGGCTTCAAGAAGGAGACGTGATTACGGCGGTCACCACGGCCCAGGGGACGACGACCACGCCCGATCGGATGCTCGACGCATTGCAGGGACAGCTCTGGCAAGGCTACATGCTGTCCTATCAAAAGCAGGGGCGGGGGCCGATTCACCGCACGATCCCCTTGGTGCCGGGTTGGGAACCGCTCTGCTCGCTCCTGGTCGATCGTCGCGGCGAATGGGCAATGTGGACGCCGCAGGGCTACTTCGACGCCTCGGTCAACGGTGGCGAACTATTCGGCTGGCTCATCAACCGGGGGTGGGACAAGAAACCAGAATTCTATCAAGCGGCCCAGTTCCGCAAGGATCTGGAGCGCCCACAACTGATGCGCGAGCTGCTTGCCGCCGGCGATCTACCGCGGACGATGCAAAAACTCGGGCTGCCAACGCCTTCCGACGTGCAGCAGCGACAGTTCGCCGCCGCCGAGGTGATTCCGGAAGTCACCATTCTCTCGCCGCGGCAGCATGAAACATTCGCCGTGGGAGAGGAGTTCGAGGTGATAGCGCGGGTCGATTTCCCCGACGCCCGAGTCGAGCGGTACGTGCCGCGGTGCTTTGTCAGCGGCGTGGCCTATACGCAGCCTTCGGCGGCTTATGAGGGCCATGTGGGGCTGTTTCGCTGGAAGGTCCGCGCCGGCGACCGTGTCAATCGGGTGCAGGTCCGCGTCGATGAGGAAACACCGGGGCATGACACCCGCTTTGCCCGTGCGAGTGTCTACGTCCGAACCAAGCGGGAGAAAGCCCCCCCTCGTCCGTACCGGCTGCACCTGGTGGCGCTCACTTCCAGCAAGTACACGGGACTGCCGGCGCTGACAGGCAACGAAGACGGTGATCGGCTGCTGGCGGCCGTCGGCGACCGCGCCGGACCCTACTATGAACTGGGCACGACCAAGGTGTTTCGGGACGATCAGGTCTCCGAGGAGGCGGTCGCCGCCTACGTGAGACAACTCAACGAAGAGCATCTCTCCTCGGCCAGTTCCGAGCGGGATCTGCTGATGGTGTTCGTCGCGGGGCATGGATTCGAGTATCAAAACGAGTACTACTACGTCCCGGCCGGCGCGCGGGCGGCAGCCGGCATCCGGCTGGAGGTAATCCACCGAGATCTGGCCGAGGCGCGCAAGTTCGCTGGTCGTGTGAAAGAGCTAGGCGTCTCATGGCGCACCCTGCGCCAGTTCGGAGAAGTCCGCTGCCGCAAGGTGTTCGCGCTGGATACCTGCCGGGAGTCGCTCGACCAACTGATGGGAGAGGCCGTCAGCAAGGCCAGCATCCGGCCGCTGCAAGACATGGACTCGCAAGTGATTGCCGCCACCCGCTCGGGCAAGTTGTCGTTCGAGGGGCGCGGTGACGCGGGAGGGTACTTTACGCAAAGCCTGGTCGCCGCTCTGGCGGGCGAGGCGGACGGGTTCGCCGTGGATCGAGCCAATCCGCCCGACCCCGACGGAACCACCGACCTGGAGGAGCTAACCGGCTTCGTCGGCCACCGGATCAAGGAGCTAATGATGGCGGACGCTCGCCGCCCGGACGAAGTCGCGCTACGCGACTACATTCGCCACGAAGGCTACCAGACCCCATATATCAGCGACACAGGCCTGCCGTTTATCCCCTTGAGCAAGTGACTCGGTTTGGTCCGGGGAGTGAAAAAACATGGCGAGCCAGAAAAATATGTCCCTCATCCGGCCCAATTGGCCATTAAACTAATGTAGGGAGGTCGAGCAGTCGGCCCAAGCAGGCGTCAATTGGCCCTCTGCTGGCTCAAGATCGTTGTCACTCTTGAATCGTTTGTACACTACCCACTTTCAAGGAGCACTAGGATGATTCGAACACTTTTGGGGATCGCGTTGGTAGCGGGAATGACCTGCACGGGGCAGGCGGCAGGTCCGGCCGACGAGTTGATCAAGAAGATTCAGGACAACGGCCACAAGCGGGTCGGGGTGATTCCGACCGTCATGCAACGCAATGGCGACGAGGAGAGCACGGTCGGCGCCCTGGGACCGCGCGGCAACCTGATGGCCCACGAAATTTACACGCAGCTCGTCGCCGCATCGCATGACGGAGGCTTCCGAGTGGTGCCCGAGCGGACGATGCGTCGCGCCATGAAGTCGCGCGGCGTGACTTCCAGAAACTTGTCCGACCGGAAGGTTGTGGTCAAGCTGGCGGATGAGTGCGGGGCCGATACCCTCGTCAGCCTGACGCACGATTACGATACCAACAAATTGCTCAATGAACTGCTCACCAAGGACGACTTTGGCGATCGGCAGGTCGATCGGATTAACGCTGAAACCATTGACGCCAAGGACGGGTTCGTCACCTACTCCAAGGACTTCGACGACGAGCGAACGCTGAGCAAGGCGGCCTATCAGGGCGAGAGTTGGGAGTTGCGGCGCTGGACCGGCAGCAAGCTCAAGAACGTCGGGCTGCGATTGGACGACGACGACGAAAAGATCGCTTTCGGCAAGGGGCATCGCTGGGAATCCCTCCAGTACGCCAGCCTCAGCAACGACATCGAACACCCCCGCGACATCGACGGTTTCCCCTACTCGTTCGATATTCTGGTCGACGGCAAGATCCGCAAACCGCGCGGCTTTGACGGCGTGCATGGCAAGTCGTACGTGGTGGAACTGAATCCGGGTGAGAACTACACGGTCGTTCTGAACAACAAGTCGAACAAGCCGGTCTACTGCGCCCTGTACATCGACGGCATGAACTCAATTGACAAGAAGCGTCAAGAACCGGCCGACACTGAGGCCCGCCGCCACTGGTATCTGAAGGCCGACAGCGGAGTCCGGCACATCGCCGGTTGGTACTCGATCGACCGCGACAAGGACAACAAGCCGACCGACTCCCACTTTTACAACAAGTTCGAGATTGTTCCGCGGGACGAATCGGTCGCCTTCGGCGAGGGTTTCGAGGACAACATTGGCATGATCACCGCCGTGTTCTATACGGTCGGCATGAATGGAATCGAGGAACCCGACGACAGCGCCCTGCGGGGACGCGGCATCCCGAAAGCCGATTTCGGCACCGGCTCGGGAGAGCGGATCGATCAGAGCCTGCAATTCTCCAAGCAACCCAACCCAGGTCTGATGCTGGGCGCCGTGACGATCTACTATCGCACCGGCGATCAGATCGAGGCTTGGCTCGACAAGCGGGAAATCTCCGATCCGGTTTCCGAGAACGTGCTGGCGAAGGATTAAGCCAGGCGAGCGGCCGACGGGCAATGCACCAAGGCGAGGCTGGGAACTTTCCCAGCCTCGCTTTTTTATTGGTTATTGTACGGCGGGGAGCGGAAACGCCACTCGGAAGCCGACGTCCGGATCACCGTCGGCCGCCACCGGCGCCCGCCACGTGACGCGGACCTCCGGGCCCAGCGACTTGGTGTGACTGCACCCGCGGACCACGAACACCTCGCCCTCTCCCAGGTCGTCCGCCGTCTCGTCGAAGCCTGGGCGATAAGCGTCGGCGCACCATTCGGCCGCGTTCCCCAGCAAGTTCACGATGCCCGCCGAGGAGGCGCCGTCGGGGCGGGAGCGCACGCCGTCCAGTTCGCTGCCGCCGCCGTAGAACAGATTGCTCAGCGGAGCGGTTGGTTCCGCGTTGCCCCAGGGATAGGGGAATCCCGCGTCGTCAGGGCCGCGGGCGGAGAACTCCCATTGCTGTTCGGTCGGCAGTGCACCGCCGAGCCAACGACAGAACGCCGTCGCTTCCTGATGGGGCACGGCGACCACCGGATGATCGGCGGCCCCGTCCCGCGCGTCCCAGGCCTGCCGCCAAGCTGGTTCCGCGTCTGAGGCGTCGACCGGTGTCTTCGAGGGGGCGAACGCGGCGAACTGTTCGTTGGTTGTCTCGGTCAGCGCAAGGTAAAAGGGCGCGGCCACCTCGACTGTTTCCCCCGGCAACTCTCCGGTGAATCTCTCACCCGCCACACCGAATGTGAACGTCCCCGGCTTGATGAGGACCAGCTCCAGCGGGTACGAATCGGCCAGTCGCTTCACCTGAACGTGCGTCGGCAGGTCGAAGTCGGGATCCACCGGACTGTCTGGCAGGGCGACCAGCTCCACCGGCAGCAGACTCGGCGATTCTTCCGGCGCCAGAGCAATGTTGAGACGATAGCCGGCCCGCCGCAGTTCGGCCGCAGTCATGGTGATGACTTGACTTTGATGCCCTGCGGCGGACGCTTTGACGACGATCGACTGCTGTTCGCCCAGGGAGAGCCGCGCAGCGCCGTCGCGGAGTGCCAGCGGTTGGTCGGCTTGCGTCACGGTGGCGTTGGCCGGCCGCACCGTGACAACCAACGTCCGCCTCGCGCCGGGCGGGTCGCTCGGATCGATCTGCGGCGGAATCGTTTCGTCCGGCAAGGTGCTAAGCGACGACGGCCGCAGCGCGAATGGACCAAAACTGCTGCTATTCTTATCGACCAGCAGGTTTTGCGTCAGATCCTCGTAGTCGGGCCGTCGGAAGGTTAGCTCGCGTTCGCCCAATTTCAGCGAGTAACGTCCCGCGTCGTCCGCCTGAAGCTGCTCGTCCCCGGCGAATACCAGCGCGTCGGCCGGGTCGGTCTCAATCGTTACCCAGCGGGTCTCGTCTCCTCCCAGATAAAGGCCGAGCAACAGCGCCATCAGCAGTATCAATCCGCACAGCGGATAGAGGACGTACGGCTTGCCCAAGCGGTCGTTCCACCACTGCTTGCTGAACTTGTCGGGCGCTCGTTTCGAGGATGTCGGCCGCTGCGGCGTTTGACGAAACGGCGAGGGGAGCGGCTGAGGCGGCGGACCTGCCACGGTC
>JBGTJT010000086.1:0-7315 GCA_041744995.1 Pirellulales bacterium
ACGATCAGATCGTCGCGGACTTCCACGATTTCGATGGCCGGAATGCGGCTGTCGTGGAAGGCACGTCGCTCGGCGTCGCGAAAGCCCAGTTCATTCAGCAGGCAGACCAGCGACACGTCGTCGTACATCCACTTGTGAAAATGGCCCATCGAATGAAACCGTTTCGGTTTCGACCTGCAGATGTCCCGAAAGAACATTTCGACCCACCGCGCGTGTCCGTCGCTCCACTGCTCGCGGGGCCGTCGGAGCATGGCCTGGTATTCTTCGAGGTAGTTGCCCCAGAACCGGGCGTTGTCCGGAACGCGGATGCGGACGACGCCGCCGGGGACGAGTACGCGGCGGCATTCGCGCAACACGCCGACGGCCGTTTCACGCGTAAAGTGCTCCAGAATCTCTCCCATGTAAATCGCATCGACCGAAGCGTCCGCCCAGGGAAACCGCCGGGTCAGGTCGGCGTAGGTCGTGGCCCGGGAAAATTCCGTCGGGGCGATCAGCTTCAGCGAGACCAGCAGCCGATCGACAACGGGCCAGCGGGAGGCCAACCAGGCGCGGTTCGACCCATCGACGTTGATCCAGCCCTCGGGACAGACATGTCCGCAGCCCAAATTGAGCTGCACCGGCGCTGCTTGGGGCGATGCCATGGGGTTTCCTTGTGCTTTTTCGGTTCGGCGATGCGGATGGTCGAAGCCTCGCGCTCAAGAAGCGCGGCGTCGATTCTCCGGCGGCTGTTTGGTGCTTGTGGTGTTCGCTCTGCTGCTTGCGGGACACGCTCCATAATACTTCAAGCGAAGTTCACACGACACGGCAAAACCCCGCGGACTGCGCCACATCCGGAGCCATTGCCGCGGCGATGCGTTGTCGTTGGACGCACTTGTTCGGCAACCTGCGTCGGTCCGACACGCCTCTGTCAATGTGACCGACGCAGGTTCGCGAACTGGGCGCAATGGCACAGGTCGGTTCGTCCTTATTACTTCTGGCGAGCATCGCAACAGCGGGTAGTATCGCATGCCCTGCGCGGTCAATCTGACGACGCGGGTCGCTGTTCGTTCGCACCGTAAGGTGCGTTGGGGTCAAACACAGAAACACTTTAGCGATCTTACGATCTTAGCTACTTGCCCGTGGGCGATGCCCGCGCCCGGAAGCATCTCTGGGCTCCATCTTGTCGGGCAGGCCGTCTTTGTCTTCGTCGCCCGTCTCGCTGAGGTGATGATAGACTGTTAATTCATACGAATCCTTCAGACCATCGCTGTCAATGTCTTCAGGATCGATTTTTCAGGCTCACCGCTTTGCTGTTCAGAGACTTCTGATTCATCGACTTCGGGCTCATCGACTTTTGGTTCGGAGACTTCCGTAGCTGTGACATCGGTAGGTGTGCGCAATTCGTCATTGGAACTACCTTGAGGTCAGAACACAAATGCGGCAATTATAATAGTCGCGCGGCTGTTGCTGGCCGTCACCCGGCGATGCGACGATCAATGGCTTCCTTCTTCCACGTGCCGCGCTGGCAATCCGCGCTCTCCAGGGCAAGAATCAATCAAGCGCATCAATACGCCAGCACGATCCCCAGATGCACGCGGCTCTCGGGTTGCTGCAAAGCCGGTATCCGCGTCAGTTGCCAGCCGTAGTCGCAGCGGATCGCGAGTTTCGGGTCGATCATGTAGCGGAAGCCCAGGCCGACGCCTTGCATATCGACGCTAGACGGCTCTGCCGGCAATAGGGTGTGGTTGAGTGCCTGGCCAAAATCGAAGAACGCCAGGTATCGCAACTCGCCGCCGCGAACGCAATACTTGGGCGACCACAGTTCCACGTTGAAGAAGTATCCCGAATCGCCGACGACGGAGAACAGATCGTAGCCGCGAATCGAGTTATAGCCGCCCAGCCCGAGCTGTTCGGTGGGCAGCAAGTTGCCGTCGGCAAGTTGACCGACGCCGCGGACCACGAATTCGCAGCACTTGGGAAGCCACCAACGTCGCTCCACGAAGCCGCGGGCGTAGGCGTAGTTGGCATCGGCGAAGGCGCGGATGTCTTGAAACGCCGCATCGTTGTTGTTCGACATCATCTCGCCGGGGCTGAGGAAGGCGTCGAGGCCGATCGACCAAGATCCCGCGCTATCGGCGCGCCGTCCCACATATCCGGCCATGAACTGGAAAATGTCGGCGGACGAATTGAAGACGGTCACGCCGCCCTGATCTAGGTTGTTGTTCGTCTGCTTGATGTCGACGCCGGCCGTTATGCCATGCTCATAGCAACCCCACGGGCATAGCTCCCGGTACCAACGGGTAAGAATCTGCCACGTGACACCCTCGTTATCGAACGCTGCAATGGGCGATCGCAGATGCGCGTAGCTGCCGTAGACGGTGATGATGTCGCGATTATGCAGCGCGAAGGAGTAATATCCCGAATGGGCGCCCAGCGAAGAAAAGTCGCTGCTCGCCGTGTATTGGTAACCGAAGTAGTCGTCCTGCCATAAGGCATTGTTCCAATTGATGCCATAGAATGTGCGTTCCAAGCCGAGAGCCTGGTTGCCGGTGTCTTCGTAACCCAGGTAGGGTCGAATCGGCAGATTGTCTTGAATGTTGAAGTAAATATCCGTTTCCCCGGGGTTCTTGCCGGGCGTCAACTCCATGTCGACTGTGCGAAACGGATTGCGATAGAGCCAGCGAAGCTCCTCCTGCAATGCCGACTCATAGATCGGCTGGTTGGGGCCAAGGTACAATTGGTCGGCCAATACTTGGTTATTGAAGTAGCGCGCCCCTCGGACCAACACCTGTCCGGTCCTGCCCTCGCGAAGTATTAGTTGGACCGTGCCATCGGTGACGTCTTGCTCAGGCACGCTGATGTCGACGACCGGCAGATCATTGCGCCGGTAGAGCAGGATCAGTTCGCGAATCATTTCGTTGAGCCGCAATTGGCTGACCGGTCCGCCGAGATACGACTCGGCAATTCTGCGAAACGCGGGACTATTCACGATGCCGAGACGGCTGTTGACATCAATGTGAACGCCCGGCGTGTCAATCATGCCTTGGACTATCTTGTCCGGACTATCGACGAAGACCAGACCTTTCAGTTCGTCGACGAGGATCTTCGGACTTCCGGTGGCCTCTTTCGGAGCGTCCGGCAGCGGGGCCGGATTTTCATGTCCCTGAGGCAGACGCGGCAGATAGCGATAGCGATCGTATTCGTCGTACAACCGGAACTCACGCTGCGCCCGCACTTTCGAGGCAGCGCTGACCAGCATGAGGAACGTGAGGGCCGCCAGCGCACAACGCACGTTGAAAGAGTATTTGTTGCAATCCATGTTCGACGCACTCCGCTAATTATCGTATTACTAGGCACGTTCATCAGAAGTGATCGATTCGTAGTGACCGTTACCACCAACCAACACCAAAAAGGTGGGGTGCTAACGATTGTGCCGGAGAATCCGACAGTTTTCGCTTGCCGCACTAATGATGCCTTACCGCGAAGCCACCCAATGCGGGCCGGAAACTGCCGTGCGGCAGGCAATGTCGTCGACGTAACGCTCTTATCAATATAGACTTGCGACAAGCATTCGTCGGGCGCCCTCCGGCGGAGCTGAAGATAGGGCGGAGCCGCATCTGTCCCCGTTACGGCTGCGACAACTTATCGAGCAGCTCGGTAGCTGCCGCCCGACCGGGAAACTCGATCCCTGCTGCAACAGCCGCCTGTAGCGCACCAATTGCCGCCGCCTTGTTTCCGCGTTCGGCATAGATCTGGCCCGATAGATAGGCATTCTCCGCGCTGATCGTGCTGCCGTCGGGCACTTGAGAGAGTGCCTTGAAGGCATCATCCGTCCGCCCGTTGCGCAGCAGGCTCCAGGCGTAGGTTACGATCGCCTCGCTGGCGACTGACTTATTGTTGCTTTTGCCGTGGGCGGCGTAGTTGCGCAACGCGTATTGGAGCGAAGTCTGCCGCTTGGCCTCGTCGCTGGAGGCGCCCAGCACCCGCGCCAACTCGTTAGTGGCAATAAAGTTGGTGGGTGAGCGGAGCACCGCCTGATTTAGCAGCGTTTCAGCCTTCTCTTCCTCGTTTTCGATGCGGGCCAACCGAGCGGCAAGAATTATCGCCTCGGGCGAATCCGAATCTAGTTTCCGTGCGGCGGCAATATTCTCCTTCGCCAACTCGGTGTAGCCGCCGGCCAGCCCCCATTGAGCAATAAATAAGCGAACCTTCATGTCGGCGGGCCGAGCGGCGGCGGCCGCCGTCATCTGCTGAACGGCTTCGTCGCGGAGACCGGCGTCGTGAAAGAGCCGGCCCATGGCCAACTCAACCGGCGGGGCGTTCTCTTCAACTTCACTCAGCTTGGCGAACGCCTCGCGGGCCTTGTCGTACTGCTTGAGCTGAAAGCGAATACGGCCCAGGCTGCCGTAAGGAATCGGATTGGTCGGATCCAGTTGGCTCCAACTTTCCAACTGCTGCTCCGCCAAGTCGTACTGCTCGCGCAACTCGTGCAGCGAAGCTAGCCCGGCATGCACACGGAGTTGCAGGGGCTTGGCTCGCGGGGAGTCGGCCGCAAAGGTGGACAACAGCGACTGCGCCTGACGATAGCCGAGATCGGCAACCGTTCGCTGGCCGTCTCGCAGCGCTAGGTCGGCAAGGATAATATAGGCTTCAGGGTCGGACGCATTGTTGACGACCGCCCGGTCCAGCGCCGACATGGCCGGCGCTGTTTTTCCGGCGGACAGATGCAACATGGTCAACATCACATCCGCGGGTGGCAGTTGTGGATGTTTATCGCGCGCGGCAATCAGTTTCTCGCGGCAGGCTGCTAAGTCTCCTTGCTTGAAGTCGGCCACGGCGGCTTCTACCTCGACGTAGCCGGAGCCTAACTTCTCGACCGGCAAGGCCGCCGACTCCTTGGCATCGATTTGCCCCCAGGCGGACGACCCAACGGCGACGAGGAGCCACACCAGCGTCGAACCGATGCATACAAGTCGAACGCGTGACAGCGCAGCATGAACTCTATCGAAGGCAAACATATCACGTCCCATTGAGATTGTGATTCTTGACCAACTCTTATTGGCAAGAATAGCTCAGTGGGAGTAGTTCGCTAGTTCGCACTAAAAATGCTGGCGCTGGACGCACCGGCAATTTCCTCGCCTTCCTCGCGTTCGCTATAACCGTAACGCATCCAGCCGTAGCCGATGCCGTCCGGGTAAATCGGATCCCACTTAAAGAAGATGGGTTCCACTCTCACGGTATCCTGCCGGTTCTGGAAAGTCAGTTCCAGCAATTGTCCGGCCTCTAACTGAACGGTCGCCGTGGTGCCGATTACGCCTGTCGAATTGGGATCGGAAGAAACGACGCCGTCGAAGAACCAGCCAATGGGCAGGTTTTCCGTTACGGAGTACTCGCCTGGACGCAGGTAGATGCTTGTATCCATCTCGCCGTCGGCCAGCGAGAAGCCGTTGGCGTCGTAGCTGGCATCGAAGACAAACGGCAGATTGACGTCGCCCGCCAACACCTCCTTGGTGACCTTGATCTGCGCGCCTTGCGTGTTCTGGAAAGTCAACTCCAGCAATTGCCCTGCTTCCAGTTGCACCGTGGCGGTCGTGCCGACCACGGCCGTCGAACCGGGATCCGAAGAAACGACGCCGTCGAAGAACCAGCCAATGGGCAGGTTTTCCGTCACCGAATACTCGCCCGGAAGCAGATAGATGCTTGTGTCCATCTCGCCGTCGGCCAGCGAGAAGCCGTTGGCGTCGTAGCTGGCGTCGAAGACGAACGGCAGGTTGACGTCGCCCGCCAACACCTCCTTGGTGACCTTGATCTGCGCGCCCTGCGTGTTGGTGAACACCAACGTGACGGTTTCATTCGACGCCAAATCCACCGTGGCCGTGGCGTTGGGCAAGTCCGTTGTGACGGTGCTGTCGATATTGACCATCGTCATCGTGGAGCTGTCGACGATTGACGAATCGATACCGGTCAGGAACCATCCGATGGGCACGATCTCGGTCACGTCATAAGTGTCCGGCGACAGGGCCACCGCGAATTCTTGACCATCGGCCAAGCCAAAACTGTAGAGCAGGGCCATCGACGGATTGTGCGCCAACTCGAAGTCGAAGATCACGGGGCTGCCGTCGGGATTGGTCTGCTTTTGCACGATCAGGATATTGGCCGTGTTGAACTCGACATTATCTGAGATCTGTTTCAGTGAATTCATGACCGGCGTCGGTATTCCATTGGGCGTGGGCGCCGTGAATGGATCCATCGGGTCGAATGTGTACCCGTCCTGATTGCTGTTGATTGTGATCTTCTGGATCAATTCCCCGCCGGTTGCCGTAAAGCTGACCCTGGTGTTGGCGAACGTCGTCGCATCGAGCACCAGATATTGCGTGACAATCGTGCCGTCGGGTTCTCGAACCTCAAACGTGTACAACACATCGGTGTCGGCAGTAAGCGCAGGCCCATTTCCTTCCCGGTCCAGATTGAACGAGATGAACTGGATGTACGGATCGCTCGTGTCCGCCGATTCGATCATCAGATTCACGAAGGGGTCGGCGTTGGCGTCTTCCCGGATCACGTTGCCGGATCCGTCGAGCGCTTGGGTCGTGGAAGAGACTTCCAGGCCGCCGCTTTCCAGCGACATGCTCGTCGGAACATTCCAGTTGATAAAAGGACCAGCCGTTCCCGGGCCAAACTCCACCGAGTGCGGACCGAGCGACAGCACGAACTGGCCGGGGGTCGCTCCCGATAGGTCGAACTTCGCATCGGAAACGTCAATCACGCCTCCCTTCACGAACACAATGCCGCCGTTCTCCGTGCCGGACACGTCGATGTTTCCGGAGAGCACGGCGCTGCTTCCCTCCTGGCCGCCGGCGTGGACGATGACGTCGCCGCCGTTCGTGCCTTTCTTGGCGATCAAGTCGCCGGAACTATTGATGTGGCCCCCATCGGCAACCAGATAAATCCGTCCGCCGCGTTCCTCCGAACCCGTCGCGCGAATGATGCCTTCGTTGTTGATGGCCAGTGCATACACGTTGCCGCCGTTGGCGAATAATTCCGCTTGAACGGCGTCGATGATGCCGGTGTTGTGAATGCCCGTACCGCCGATCGAGTCGCTGGTCGCTCGCACCACCAGGCTGGGACGGGCGGAGTCAACCAACTGAATACTTTGGCCGGCGGCCAGTCCTACGGTGCCCTGGCTCGCTTGCAGCGTGCCATGGTTTTCCACCGACGCGCCAATGAGGTAGATATTGCCCTCGATCGCGCGAATCGTGCCGAAGTTCTTGACGGCGGCCCGCGAGGTTCCCTCGAAGGTCAAATCGCCGCCTTGCATGAACATGGAGTCGTGGAG
>JBGTJT010000087.1:0-5532 GCA_041744995.1 Pirellulales bacterium
GACGACCGACGCGGTCGATGAGTAGCTTTGGATTTCGTATTTGTTATTGCCTATTTGTTATTGGAAAGACATCCTCAATAACAAATAACAAATAACAAATAAGCAATCCCAAATCACCCCTTCACACTATCCTTTGTCTTATTCGGCGCAGCGTTCTTCTCGATGTAGTCGATGATCTTGCCGGCCACGTCGACGCCGGTGGCGGTTTCGATCCCTTCCAGGCCCGGCGAGCTGTTGACCTCCATCACGACCGCTCCGTGGTTGCTGCGGAGCAGGTCGACGCCGGCGACCTTCAGACCCATCGCCTTGGCGCTGCGAACCGCCGTGCTGCGTTCCTCCGGCGTCAGCTTGACTTTGGTGGCGGTGCCGCCGCGATGCAGATTAGAGCGGAATTCGCCGACGGCACCTTGCCGCTTCATGGCGGCCACCACCTTGTCGCCGACCACAAAACAGCGCAGATCCGAGCCGCCCGCCTCCTTGATGAATTCCTGCACCAGGATGTTGGCGTCCAGTCCCCGGAATGCCTCGATGACCGCCTCGGCCGCCTTGATGTTTTCCGCCAGGATGACGCCGATTCCCTGGGTGCCTTCCAACAGCTTGATCACCAGCGGCGCGCCGCCGACGATCTTCAATAAGCCTTCGATGTCCTTGGTCGAATGGGCGAATCCGGTGACCGGCAAACCGATGCCGCGCCGCGACAGCAGTTGCAGGCAGCGGAGCTTGTCGCGACTGCGGGTGATCGCTTGCGACTCGTTGGTCGGAAACACGCCCATCATCTCGAACTGCCGCACCACCGCCGTGCCGTAGGAGGTCTTGGAGGCTCCAATCCTCGGCACGATGGCGTGGTAGCCGGTGAGGGTCTCGCCCTGATAGATCACTTGCGGACGCAGCGAGGTGATGTTCATGTAGCAGCGAAGGTAATCGATGACATGCATCTCGTGCCCCCGCTTTTGCCCTGCCTCTTTGAGTCGGCGGGTCGAGTAGAGGGACGGACGTCTGGAAAGAATGGCGATTTTCATGATTCGCTCACTGGAATAGGGCACGCGTGAATGGGTGAAGCCTTTTGAACAGAAGGCAACGTAGAAAACAGAGAACGGATATCTCTGTTGACTCTGTATCCTTCGTTGCCTGTGGTTAACCAATGTCTGAGCTGGTCCGAGGTTGACGGGCGCACTTTTCGTTTCTTGTGTAATACTTCAGCCAAGTGAAGTTATACGTTGGTTGGTGACGGGTCGATTTTGACTAACTCCTCCAATGACTGGCAAAAAGATTTGAGGGCAAAAATATGTTGGTCGCTAGGATTCCTCATGAAAGTAAGTAGTCAGGATCTCGCCGTTAATGCACTTTCGTGCCCTGGGACGCTGGACTTAAATAATACGGTTGGCGTCCAACACCTTTCATCTTTCTGCCCCAAAATCTTTTTGCCAGATTCTTCAGCAACAGAGTGGAGAGAAGGCAACAGAGAATCACTTCTCCGTTCTCTCCGTTTTCTCCTGTTCAAAACGACACTTGAGTCGACTTGGCGTCAGGCGAAGCAACTGCCCAAGTCGCTTTTGAGCGACTCTAACTTCGCTTTCGTTTTTTAATGTGCTTTTGGACGAACTCCGGCCTGCCGCCCAGAAAGGAATGCCCTGGGTCGACCACGAACCGCTCCCGCACGGCCTGTCTCCCCAGCAGCATCCGAAACCCCATCGCGTCGCGACTGGCCAATGTCAGCTCGATCTCGAACCGCCGGCCCAGCAATTCGATAGGCGTCACAATCACCGGCCGCCGCGTTTCGTGGCCCCCGGAACTTCGAACCTTGCGAAACTCCAACAGCTTGGCCGTCACCTCCACCGTGTTCCTCGTATTCCGCTGCAAAGGATGCACATTAAAACGTACCATCCGTTGCCCCTCTTGTTCCAGGTATTCCAGATCGAAGGCATGCAGCGCGCTGGACCGCGCTCCGGTGTCGATCTTGGCCTTGACCGCGGCGACTCCCAACGCCGGCAAGGTGATCCATTCACGCCATCCAATGACGGGCAGCGGCGGCTTCGGCGCGCGATGCGGCAAACTGTCGTTCCTTGTGAGTACGAATTTCCGACTTTCTAGCCGTAGTCTGGGGCAAAGGTGCTTATTTGTCGAGGGGATGCTGGCGTTCTCATCCCAATAGCTTGCCCAAGGAAATGCCAACAACCAACGCGGCCCAGCCCACAATGACACTCAACGCGATATTGCCCAGGGCGAGCAGCAGTCCGTGACTGGTGTGGAGTTGATGCGTATCGTGGGCGAAGGTGCTAAAGGTGGTGAAGCTGCCGAGTAAGCCGATCAGAAAAAAATCACGCAAGTGGCTCTCCGAGGGGACGCGATCCACAAACAGTTGCCACAACAGTCCAAACAGAAAGCAGCCAATCAGGTTGACTACCAGCGTGCCCCAATGCCCTCGCAAGGGATGTGCCGACTGCACCCAATAGGAGACTCCCCAACGGCTGATCGCGCCGAGCGCCCCGGCAAAACCGATCGTCAATACTTGCATCATCCAAGCGGGCAACATAATTCGCGATTGCAATTCAGGTAAAAGGATTGGAGTGCCAGGGCTTTAAGGGTGGCAATGGGATCAGGATTTTGAACAGGAGCAAACAGAGGAAACAAAGAAAAGAATTCTCAGGCGTCTCTTTTTCCCTCAGTTCGCTCAAACAAAGTGATCCTAGTTACGTCCGAAACCGGATGCCGGTATAGCGGGTTTCATGTAATTTGTTCTGGGTTGGTTCGTCATGTCAGACTGCATTCACGCCTGGCGCGAACCCGAAAGGCATTCCTTTTGCAATTTTAATCGACTTTTCAGGCAACAGAGCGGGGCAGAGTCAACAGAGCATGTATCTCTCCGTTTTCTTCGTTTCCTCCTGTTCCATCGGCCCTGGTAGACCCTTAAAGCCCTGGGATTGGAGTGCGGTATCCGTGGCAAGCTTGCCTCAAGCTACCGGCGGCTGCGCTGAACTCGCCCCCAATCGACTCAAGACTTGCCGTACTTCCGGCAAACTTGCTTTGACCTGGTTCGATATATATACGTCACTATAGCCGGATTGCGACAACGCCGCGATCCGCGCCTCGTGATCGGTCAGCGGCTCGGTCGTCGCGACTTGCGGCGGAGTCGACTCCGCCGGCCGGGGGTTCGATCCCGTCGCATCGAGGCGGTCGAGCAGTTCCTCCAGACGCTGCTGTTGTTCGGCGGCCTGCAACAACAGCAGCCGCAAACCGGCCATCTTGGTGTCAATTTGCGCCGACGTATCGCGAGCCAAGTCGTGCAGCTCGACCATCCAGGCGTTGGCTTCCGACGGGGCGGCCTTGCTGGAGGCAAGCTGACGCGGATTGAACGGCAACGGCGTCGCCGATCGGCCCCGACGACGCATTTTCGTCGCCCGCCGCATGAGCACCAGCACAATCAGCAGCACGGCCGCCGGCAAGAGAAAATCTCGCAGTTCAATCGCCGCGGCGAACGTGACAGAGGAGAGGAGATCGCCCGCCATAAAAGTGCCTTCCTAGCTGCGCGCCGAAACGCTGGGTGGGCTGGCCGCGAACGCCGCAACTGCCAGTTGCATGACTTCCTGCAAGGGGCGGTTCTGCTGCTGGGCGATTTGACGGCACGCTTCGTACTCGGGGCTGAATCGGCAGGTTGTGTCGTCCAGCCAAGCCAGCTTGCCCGCGATGCTGCCGAGCGACGTCTCCACGGTATGCGGTTCGCGGCGCAGGCTGCGCCTTTGGACGGGCCAGCGGCGAACGCCCAAGGTCGTGGTCTCGGCGAACAGGATCGCTTCGGCCCGCTCGACGAACGCCGGCTGGCACAACACTTGGATCAACACGCCAGGGCGGTTCTTCTTCATCTGGATCGCCACGGTCGTCACATCCAGCGCGCCGGCCGCCATGAGCTGTTCGGCGGCGTAGGCGATCGTCTCGCCCGAGGCGTCGTCGATGTTGGTTTCCACGATCCACAATGGTTCGCTGTGGTTGACCGTCTCGCCGGCCGCCTCACCGAGAAACACCCTTAGCAGGTTGGCCTGTTCCGCCAGGTCGCGCTGGCCGGCGCCGCAGCCGATTGTCGCGATCGACATGGCCGGCGGCGGACCAAAGCCGTCGGCCAAGGCGGCCACGATAGCGGCCCCGGTAGGCGTGGTCAGTTCGGCCTCCACCTCGCCGCCGACCATCGGAATGCCGCGCAGTAATTCGGCCGTGGCGGGGGCGGGGATCGCGCAGCGGCCGTGGGCAATCTCCACGTAGCCGTGACCGGTGACCACCGGCGAGCAAACCAGCCGCTCGGCGCCAAGCAGATCCCAGGCAATCGCCGCGCCGCAGATGTCGGCGATCGAGTCGACCGCACCGACTTCGTGGAAATGAACCTTCTGGATCGTGGTGCCATGGACCTTGGCTTCCGCCTCCCCCAGCCGCGTGAAAATCCGCTCGGCCAGCGCCTGCTGCCGCTCGGAAAGTCGGCTGGCGCGGATCATGTCGGTGATGTGGTGCAGGTGGCGGTGGGCATGTTCCGGCTCGTGCTCGACGCGAATCTGCGTGGCGCGGAAGCCGTGCTTCTTGACCTCTTCGCGGACCAGTCGACAACTGGGCAGGCCGAGCGAGTCGATGCCCGCCTGGATTGTCTCCAGGTCCGCGCCGGCGTCGACCAGTGCGCCGAGCGTCATGTCGCCGCTGATGCCGCTAGCACAATCAAAATAGGCGATTTTCATGCCGTTTCTCGCGTAAGGGATCAACTGAAAGATAAGCAAACCGCCCGCCGTCGGCCAGCCCAAAGAGGTCAACGCGACGTTGACCCCCCGCGGCAAGCCGACTATGCTCGCTCAGCCACGCGATTGGAATCGGTTCCATTCCCGCGGACATCATGGAAATTGGTTGAGGCGGACGCTGGCAGCGTCCGCCACGAAACGCTCGCGCATCATGGAAATTACCTTAGACTCGTTCGCCGCCCCGCCGCAACCGCCCGTCCGGCGTCGTCTGCCGACGTCGTTGCGGATTCTGTTTATTTCCAGTTCGCGACGCGCGGGCCGCTGGTTGACCGAGGCGCTGGCTTGCGACACGGCAACGGAGATCCATCTGGACGAGGCCATCTCCGCCGCGGCGGGCATGACCCTGCTTCGGGACGCAAGCTATGACGCCATCCTGCTGATCCACGACCCTCCGGAGCTCGACGCCTTGTCGCTGGTCGAAGGTCTCCGCGGCAGCGCGGCGGAGGAGCCGGTGATCGTGCTGGGCGAAGCGCCCCAGGCGGAACTGGAACCGCTGGTTCTGGAGAGCGGCGCCGACGCCTACTGCCGCATCGACGACACCAGCGTCCGAGCGTTGATTTGGATTCTTGCCAGAGCGGTGGAACTCGCGGCGCTGCTGTGTGAGAACCGCCGACTGGCCGACGCCGAGCGGCAGCGCCTGGAAATCGAACATCAGGAGGCGAGCCGCATGCTGCGTCAGCAGCGGGACATGCTCGGCGAGCTGGAATCGCTGTTGCCGCCGGCCGATCGGGCAGATGTGGGCCAGCGAACGTGCCGCCCC